>DATBBD010000699.1:0-20840 GCA_036271175.1 Polyangiaceae bacterium
CGACGACAAGAGCCCGTTCATCGTGATGGAGCTCCTGGCCGGCGAATCGCTCGCGGAGTTGATGACGCGGCAGCCGAAGATGGGCGCCATCGAGGCCGTCCAGTTCATCCTGCCGATCATCGACGGGCTCGCGATGGCGCACGGCCGCGGGATCATTCATCGCGACGTGAAACCGGAAAATATTTTCCTGGCGCGCGACGAATACGGGCGTATGCAGCCGAAAATCGTCGATTTCGGCGTCGCGCGATTCGCCGAAGCGGGCCGTTCGCTCACGCGCTCCGGCGCGCTCCTCGGTACGCCGGACTACATGGCGCCCGAGCAAGCGCGCGGCGAGCCGGACATCGATCACCGCGTCGACATTTGGGCGCTCTGCATCGTGCTCTACGAACTCGTCACCGGGCGGCGTCCGTTCGCGCGCGACGCGACGAATTATCTCGCCGTGCTCCGCGCCATCGCGCACGAGCCCGCGCCGTCGATTTTGAACTACGGCGTCGGGGACGCCGCGCTCTGGCTCATCATCGAACGCGGGCTCAAGAAGCGCGCGAAAGACCGCTGGGAGACGATGCGCGTGCTCGGCGAATCACTCGCGCTCTGGCTCTACGAATGCGGCGCGCGCGAAGACGCGCTCGGCGCGTCGCTCAAGACGACCTGGCTCCAGATGGGCCTCGACGGCATCAAGATCGAGACGCCGTCGATGGTTCCGCCGCGGCCGCCGTCGAGTCTCCGCGCTCCTCATAGCGGCGCGCGGCCGGCGAAAGCGCCCGAAAAATCGGAAGCAAGCTTCGACGTGCTCGTCGAGAGCTCGCCGACCGGACCGAAGCCCGCCGACATCGTGACCGTTCGACCGGTGCCCGGGCACGACGTCGCGAACGTCGCCGGTTCGAATGTGCCGCTCGCGCCGGCGGACGTGCTCACGCGGCCTCCGAAAGTGCCGGCTGACGTCGCGCGTCTGCCGACCGAAGTGCGCGAGCGACCGGCGCGCGGTTTTCCCTTGGTCACGATGACGCTCGCCGGCGCGTTCGTGGTCGCCGCCTTGTTCGAGACCGGCGGACACCCGGTGCGCGCCGTCACGTATTGGGCGGTGTCGGCGCTTCGCGCGAGCGACGCCGCTCGAGCGCCGAAACCCATCGTTCACGTCGTCGCGAAAGCGCCCGCGCCGCCGCCCGATCCGGGTCCGGTCGTCGTGGCCGAGCCGCCCTCGACGTTTCCGTCGCCCGAGCCGGAAGCGACGCTCGCTGCGACCGCGCCGGCGCTCGCGCCGACGCCCGCGCCCGCTTCCGTGCACCGCGCTCTGCCCCCGCATCGGCAAACCGCCGCGCGTTCGCACCACGGCAAGGAAGGCGCGCTGCCTTCCGCGAAAACCTACGACTTCGGGTTTTGATCGAGGCGATCCGAGTGAGCGTCGAGCAACGGCCGAGGTCCGAAGGGAAGCGCCGGCTCACGCGCGCGCGTCCGCTCGCGCTCGTCGCGTGCTTCGCGCTGACGTTCACGACGACGGTGTTCGCTCGCGGACACGGCGCCAAAGGAGCGAGCACGAAGACGCCGCCGGCGAGCGCCGTCGAGGCTTCCGACGACGCGAGCGATCCGAAGCAAGCCGCGCGACAAATGGCGCGGCAAGCGTTGGCCTTGATGCACGAGTCTCGCTGGGCCGACGCCGAAGCGCTGTTGTCGAAAGCGTACGGCATCGTGCCCGCGCCGACGGTGGCCGTGCTCGACGGTCGCGCGCTGGAACAAGTCGGCAAACCCGTCGAAGCGCTGGCGATGTACGAAAAAGCGAAGACGCCTCCGCCCGGTGAAGCGCCGGAAGCCTTTCGCGAAGCGGCGGACGACGCGGCGAGCCGCATCGAGCATCTGCGCCCCAAAGTTCCGTCGATTTCCCTGGTCTTCGAAGGCCGTGCCGCCGATTCGCCGGGTCTAGCCGTGTCCCTCGATGGCGAGCCGCTCGATCGCTCGAAGTGGAACGATCCGATCCTCGTCGACCCCGGCGAACACGCGATCGTCGCGACGATCGCGGACGGCGTCACCGTCGAGGATCACGAAGTCCTCGCGCCGTCGGACGCGAAGCGTGCCGTCCTTCATTTTCCGAGCGAGTTGCCGAAGCCGGCTCCCGTGACGCCAGTGCCGCCGCCGGCGCGTCCCGAGTCGAAAGCCACCGGAAATGGGGCGAGTAGCTGGGGTTGGGGCGCTCTCGCCGTCGGAACCGTCGGCCTGGGGACGGGCATCGTCTCCGGTGCGATCATGCTCGACGCGAAATCGTCGCTCGACGGGCAGTGTGCGAGCGGATGCCCCGAGAGCGCGTCGAGCGATCTCTCGCGGTTTCGCACGGCGCGCGTGGTGAGCGCGATCGGCTACGGCGTCGCCATCGTCGGCATCGGCACGGGCGGCGTGCTCCTTCTCTTCGTGCATCCGTCCCGTCGCGACGAAGCGCGCGCGCCGCTCGGGCTCTCGGTGTCGCCGGGCCGCCTCGACGTCACGGGGCGTTTTTGATGCGCTCGCTCGCGTCGTGGCTGCTCGCGGTCGGGTCGATGTTCGTCGTCACCGGTTGCCCGTTGTTCGTCAAAGACGACTACACCCTGCGACAAAACGCCGGCAAACCATCGCCGGTTCCGGACGCCGGTCACGACGCGGCCACCTCGATGGACGCACGAAGCGACGCGTCGAGCCGGGACGCCCGCGTCGATGCCCCGTCCGAACCCGACGCTGCCCGCGACGCCGCCCCCGAAGCGGGCGATGGGGACGCCACCGATGCGCGCGCCGACGCTCCGTCGTCGTCGTGTCACGACGGCAAGAAAGACGGCGATGAGACGGATTCGGATTGCGGCGGCACGACGTGTACGGCTTGCGCGCCCGGTCGCGGCTGCCGCTTCGGCGGAGATTGCACGAGCGGCGTCTGCGGCTCGAACGGCATTTGTCAGACCTCGACGTGCGTCGACGGGGTGAAAAACGGCAGCGAAGTCGGCGTGGATTGCGGCGGCCCGTGCCCGCGCTGCAACGCCGGCCAGCCGTGCACGTCGCTCCTCGACTGTTCGGCGAACGTCTGCGAGGAAGATCTGTGTCGCGTCGCGGCCTGCGGGAACGGCGTTCGCGACGGAGCCGAGACCGACGTCGACTGCGGCGGCCCGCTATGCGGCCGTTGCGCGGCGGGGCTCCAGTGCGCCGCCTCGAGCGACTGTCGCGACGGCCCTTGCTTCGGCGGGAAATGCCGTTCCCCGTCGTGCAGCGACCGCGTCGCGAACGGCACCGAAACCGACGTCGATTGCGGCGGAAACTGCAGCCCGTGCGCGGCGAGCCTCGCGTGCACGTGGGACGGCGATTGCGCGTCGAGCTCGTGCGTCGCCGGTCGTTGCGTCGCGCCGAGCTGTTCCGACTCGCGCCGGAACGGCAGCGAAAGCGACGTGGATTGCGGCGGCCCCGATTGCCCCGCGTGCGCAGACGGAGAGACGTGCTCCGTCGACGGAGACTGTCGCGGCGCGCACTGCTCGAACGGGACGTGTCGCTCGGCCGGTTGCGACGACGGCGCGAAGAGCGGCACCGAGACCGACGTCGATTGCGGTGGGTCGTGTCCGCCGTGCGCTTCGGACGAACACTGCGCGGTCGCGGCAGATTGCGCGTCAGCGGTGTGCAGCGGGCACGCTTGCGCTGCGCCGTCTTGCTCCGACGGTGCCGAAAATGGCACGGAAACGGACGTCGATTGCGGCGGTGCGTGCGCGTCGTGCGCCGTCGCTCGGACCTGTCGCGTCAACGCCGATTGCTCGTCTCGCGTGTGCACGGGATCGTGCGTCGCGCCCTCGTGCACCGATCACGTGAGGAACGGCACGGAAACGGACGTCGATTGCGGCGGCTCGAATTGCCCGCGTTGCGCGCGCACCGAGCGCTGCGCGAGCCCGAGTGATTGCGAGAGCGGTTCGTGCTCGCAAGCCACGTGCCGTTGAGCCCGGCGAGATCGACTCGAGGTCGCCACCGCGCGACGTTAGCGACGAAGATACGGCCATCACGCCGATGAGACTTGTTGCATTGGCCCGAGACTCCGCTGAAAGTAGAGGCGTGCGTCGGGAAGAGCAGTTTTTGGGTCGCCTGGTGAGCGCCGCGGCGGTCGCGCTGCTGCTCGTGGGCGCTTCCGGCGCGCGTGCACAAAACGCCGCTGGTTCGTCGAGCGCCGCTGCGACGGCCGCGCCGAGCGCGGAGCCGGCACCGAAATCGCGGACGGCGCGCGCCTTCGCGAGCGCGGCACCATCCGCGTCGGGCGCCCCCGCCGAGTCGGCGAGCGCGGCCGCCGAACCCGCGCGGTCCGCCGATGTACCGACCACCCCCGTGGCCGCATCGGCGGAACCGGAATCGGCGTCGGCTTCTGCTAACGCGAGCGCCGAATCGCCGCCGCCTCCGATTCCAGAACCGGTGCCCGCCGCCGTCGTTTCGGCATTGCCGCCATTCGCGTCGGCGGCGCCTGCGGTGCCGTCGGGGATGCCGGCTCCTTCGGCGTCCGTCGAGCCGCCCGCGCCCGTCGTGCTCGCCGGGCCGGAAGCCGACGCGATGATTCACGACACCGTCGTGTTCGCGATCCGGCGAGACCACGGCAACAAAACCATGGCCGAGCGCGCGCACGCGGCCAGCGAAGCGCTGGATCGCGCCGTCGACACGCCGGGTGCCGAAGAGGTGCGCATCGCGCATCACGGCGAGACCGTCGCGATCTACGCCGGCTCGATCCCCGTCGTGGAGCTCTTCCCCGAGGACGCCGAAGCATCCGGGTATGCGACCGTCGACACGCACGCGGCGGCCGTCGCCGCGCACGTCCGCGACGCCATCGCCGGCGAGAAGCGCCGGAGCGCCCTCGCGAGCGCCGTCTTTTCGTTTTCGCTCCTCGTCTTCTTCGGGCTCATCGCGTTCTACGTGCTCCGCAAGGTGAGCGAGGTGTTCGATCGGCTCCGCCAATGGGCCCTCGACGACCCCGATCGCATCACGGGCCTCCGCTTTCAGTCGCAAGTCGTCGTGGGGCCGGCGGCGCTCCGCGGCGCGGCGTACGTCGCGCTGATCCTCGGCCGGTGGGTGGCGCAAATCGGCGTCGTCTACGTATGGCTCGTCTTCGCGCTGTCGCTCTTCCAGACCACGCGGCCTTACACCGAAAAGCTCACCGGTTTCGTCGTCACGCCGCTCTCGAGTCTGACGGCGCGGCTCGCCGCATCGCTCCCGGTCGTGGTCGTCGCCGCGGTCTCGTTCGTCGCGCTCTTCATCTTACTCCGGTTCGCTCAGCTCTTTTTCGAGGGCGTCGAGCGGAAGCAAACCGAGCTCTCCTGGCTCCCCGCGGATCTCGCGCCCCCGACGAGCATTCTCGTCCGCGTCGGGATCGTCATCACCGCGCTGGTGTTCGTCGCGCCGGTCGTCACGGGCGACGAGCAGGGCACGCTGGCACGCGCCGGCACCGTCGCGCTCTTCGCGCTCGGTCTATCGTGCGCGCCGCTCCTCGCGTCGGTGATCGTCGGCGCGCTGGTCGTCTACGGCCGCCGCGTGCGGGTCGGCCAACATGCGGACATCGGCGGCGCGTCCGGCAAAGTGCTCGCCGTCGGCCTCGTCGACGTGCGCTTGCTCGACGCCGACGGGTGCGAAATCCGGGTGCCGCACTTGTTGTCGCTGGTGCGGCCCACTCGGCTCCTCGGCGCTCGTCCGCGGGTCGTCGTCGAGCTGGCCGTCGGCCCGGACGTCGCTCTCGGCGAGGTCCAGCGCATGCTCCTCGATGCCGCATCCGCGTTCGGCGAACGGCCCGTCGTGGAGCTCGCCCACATCGACCGCGACGCTGCGACCTTCCGGGTGGTCGTTTCCGCGCCGCCCGGCGCGTCGACGAGCGACGCGCGGATCGTCCTCTGCGAGGCGCTGTCGCGCGCCGGCGTCGCGCTCGGCCGAGCGAGCGAGCGAAAGGTGCGAAGCGCTTGAGCGCCGTCGCGCTGCTCCTCGGGCTCCTCGTCATTGCCCACCTGGGCAGTCAGCTCGTCGGGGCGCGCGCCGCGGGTTACGGCCTCGCGTCCGGCGCGGAGTACCTCGTGGTCGGCGTCGTGTTCGGCCCTTACGTCCTCGGCGTGGTCGAGCGATCGACGATCGCGTCGTTCGCGCCGGTCGCCGCCGTCGGAACGGCGTGGCTCACTTTGATCCTCGGCGTCGGCTACGGATTTTGGGGGAACCGCCGCGTCCGCTTTCGTGGGCTCGTCGCGGGCATTGCGTTGTCGGCTCTATCGGGCGGAGCCGCCGCGGCAGCGGTGTACTTTCTTGCGCCCTACGCGATGCCGCTCGGCGAAGAAAATCGCCGGCTCCTCGCCGCGGGCGTCGGGCTCGTCTCGTGCGAGACGGCGCAACACGCCGTGCAATGGGTCGTCAGCCGTCACGGCGCTTCGGGGCCGCTCGCCGAGCTCGTCGGGGAGATCGCCGACTGCGACGATCTGGTTCCGCTCCTCGGGTTGATGGTGGCGTTCTCCGCCGTTCGCGGCGCGATCCTTCCGATCGGCGTTCTGCCGGTCGCGCTCGAATGGTGGACGTCCGTGCTCGGGACGTTGGTGCTCGGCATACTTCTCGGCGCGGTGACGGCGACCCTGCTTCGGGCCGAGCCGCGCGCGAGCGATGGCTGGGGCGCCTTGCTCGGCGCGGCGCTCCTCGGGATCGGCGTGGCGTGGCGACTCGGTATGTCGCCGCAAACCGTGACCTTCGTGCTCGGCATGTCGCTCGCGGCGTTTTCGCGTCACGGCGTCGAACTGCGTTCGATGTTCGCCCGTACCGAGCGCCCGGTGCTCTTGCCGACCTTGGTGCTCGCCGGCGCTCAAGTGAAGGTCGATCACATCGCTCCGTTCGTCTCGATCACCGCGCTCGCGCTCGCGGTGCGCCTCGTCGTACGCCTCGTGATGGCGCCCGCCTTCGCCGGTCTCGCCGGCGCGCCCCGGGACGTCACGGCGCCGCTCGCGCTCGGTCTCTTGCCGACCGGCGCCCTCACCATCGCGATCGGCCTCGTCTACGACATGCGCTTCCCCGGACCCGTCGGCGATACGGTGCTCGCGGTGGCCACGGTTTTCACGATCTTCGGCGAGATCGTCGGACCGGCGTCGCTCCGTCGCGCACTCCTCGGCGCCGGTGAAATCGCGGCCGTTCCGTCAGGTGCCCTCGCGCAAAGTGGGCGCGGCGGTGCTCCGGAGCCGTTGCCATGAGCGGCGCGAGCACGAAAAAAAAGGCGAGCCAGCGCGTCGCTCAAGCGCTCGTCATGGCCGTCGTGTTCGGCCTCATGCTCGGCGTGTCCAAGGTCGCACCGGCCTCGAAAGGCGCATCCGGCGTCATTCTCGGCGTCGGGTTTTTGCTGCTCGCCGGAATGCTCGCGAGCGATCTGCTCGAAGTCGTCGGGCTGCCGCATCTGACGGGCTACTTGTTCGCGGGCGCCATCGCCGGGCCACAGCTCCTCAATCTGGTCGATCACGATGCGGTCCAACGCCTCGAACCGGTGAACACCCTCGCGCTCTCGCTCATCGCCCTCGCCGGCGGAACCGAGCTTCGCATCGATTTGCTCAAGCGAGTGCTCCGGAGCCTCGTCTGGGCGACCGCGGTGCAGTGCGTATTCGGCATCTCCGTCGTCGGCGTCGCTTTCGTCGCGATCAGTCGTTTCGTCCCGTTCACGGCGGGCATGAGCCTGTCGGCGCTCGTGGGCGTCGCGTTGCTCTGGGCGGTCCTCGGCGTCTGTCGCAGCCCGTCGGCGACGCTCGGCATTTTCTCTCAAGTTCGTCCGGACGGGCCGGTGTCGCGGTTCTCGCTCGCGTTCGTCATGACCTCCGACGTGGTCGTCGCGATGCTCCTCACGGCGGCCATCGCCGTCGCTCGCCCGCTCATCGAGCCAGCGGCGGGGTTCTCCTTGAAGGATTTCAGCGACCTCGGTCACGAGATCGTCGGGAGTATCTCGCTCGGCACGACCCTCGGGCTCGCGCTCGCGGCGTATCTCTGGCTGGTCGGTGGTCAACTTCTGGCCGTGCTCGTCGCGCTCGGCTTCGGTCTCACGGAAGGCCTCCACTATCTACGCTTCGACCCGCTCCTCGCGTTCATGGTCGCCGGCTTCGTGGTCGCGAACTTCAGCGAACAGGGCGAGAAGCTGCTCTCGGCCATCGCCGAAACCGGAAGCGTCGTGTACGTCGTGTTCTTCGCGACCGCGGGCGCGCACATCGATCTCGCGCTCGTGCGGCGGCTGTGGCCGGTGGCGTTCTTTCTCGTCGGCGTCCGCATCGCGGGCATCTTCGTCGCGCATCGGTTCGCGTCGCGCCTCTCCGGCGACGACCCCGTCGTGCGGCGCTGGGGATGGTCGTCGCTGGTGTCGCAAGCGGGGCTCACGCTCGGCCTCTCCGTCGTGATCGAGCGCGCGTTCCCCAGCTTTGGGTCCGGCTTTCGTTCGCTGATCATCGCGAACGTCGCCTTGAACGAAACCATCGGCCCCATTCTGTTCAAGTTCGCGCTCGACCGCACCGGCGAGAGCGGACAAGGCACGCTCGAAAAAACCTTTCACGAATCCATTCCCCCGCCGCCGGTCGCGCCCAAACGAGAACCCGCATGACGCTTCGGAATTGGTTCGAGAAAACCGGAACGGCAATGGCGCTCATCGTTTGCGCCGCCGCGTGCAAAGACAAGCCGCCCGTTCCGGGCGATACCTGCACGCCGACCGACATTCGCTGCGTCGATGCGAAGACCGAGCTCGCGTGTCAGAAAGGCGTGTTCATCGCCACGCCGTGCAAGGGCCCCAGTGGTTGTCGCGAATCGAACAAGCAGCTCTTCTGCGACGTCACCGGTAACGTGACCGGCGACCTCTGCTCGACCGACGAAGAGGGAAGCGCAAGCTGCATCGGCAAGGATCGTCGCATCACTTGTAGGGGGGGCAAAGAGTTCGTCGATGAGTGTCGCGGAGACGACGGGTGCCGATCGGCCGGCGCGGTGCGCTGCGATCAGTCCAAGGGCGAGGAGGGCGATCCGTGCACCGGTCAGACCAACGCCTGCAGCACCGACGGCAAGCGCGTGCTCACGTGTCACGACGGGCGTCTCGTTACGACCGCGCAGTGCCCCGGCGAAGACGGCTGTACGATCGTCGAGCGCAAGGTCAGCTGCGACCTCGGGAAAAAAGCCTCCGACAAGCGCTCGGCACCGTAGCCGGATCGCGATCCCGGTCGGCGTGCGCGGTCGCGAGAGTGCACGAAACATTCACTATGCGCCCTCGCGCCGGCCAGCCGACGCGAGGGTCGTGAGCGTTGCTGCGGAGCGGCATACGCCCGATGACGATGTCATCGCCGACGGCCGAGTCACACTCGCGCAGGCGCTCCGATCCCTGGTGCGGTGTAGGTGAACAGACCCACTTTACAGATTGGCGTTCGCTTGCGACCATTTGCGTGGGCTCGGAGGACGTGAGTGCGGCCCGATCGTCCTTTTCTGCGGAGCTTTGCGCAGATCTAAATGGAAGATAAGGCACTCCCCCCGGGCACGATCGTCGATCGCCGCTATCGCGTGGAGTCCCTCGTCGGAACGGGGGGAACGGCGCGCGTCTATCAAGTGTTCGACCAGAAGGATGGTCACGTCGTCGCGCTCAAGCGCCCGCTCGTAGCGGCCTTACGGCTCCGCGAGGACCTTCTCGAGCGAGAATTCGTCACCCTGTCGCAGCTGTCGCATCCGCTCATCGTGCGAGCGTACGACTACGGCGTCTTCGACGAGCTCCCTTACTACACGATGGAGGTCGTCTCGGGCGAGAGCCTCCGTCGCCTCGCGCCGATGAATTGGCGCGACGTCTGCGTCTCGCTTCGCGACGTGGCTTCGGCGCTCGCCATCGTTCACTCGCGACGCCTCGTTCATCGCGACGTCACGGTCCGGAACATTTTCCGGACGTCGGACGGACGAGCGAAGCTCCTCGACTTCGGATCGCTGTGTCCCGTCGGTCTGGCCAACGACATTGCCGGAACGCCGCCGTTCGTGCCGCCGGAGAGCCTCGACGGGCGTCCGCTCGACGCGCGCGCGGATCTCTTCGGCTTGGGCGCGGTAGCGCACTTTTTGCTCACCGGCGTGCATGCTTACCCGGCAGAACGGCTCGCCGAGCTGCGAGAACTCTGGGCGCGTCCGCTCCCGGCTCCTTCGACGTCGTCTCACGAGGTCCCGGCGTCGCTCGACGCGCTCGTGCTCTCGCTGCTCGACTTGAACCCGCTCGCCCGTCCGGCGAACGCCGCGGAGGTGTTTCATCGCTTGACGGCGATCGCCGGCGTGCCCACCTCGGACGAGCCCGAAGTGGCGCGCGCGTATCTCGCGAGCCCCACCTTGGTCGGTCGAGACGGCGCGTTGAAGCAGTTTCGTCGCTTCCTGGCTCGCGCCGACTCGCGCCGCGGCGGAACGGTGATCGTCCGCGGCCAAAGCGGGCTCGGCCGTTCGCGCTTTTTGTCGACCTTGCTGTGGGAGTGCAAGATGCGCGGATACGCCGTCTCGCGACCCGAGGACGCCGACGCAGATCGAGACTACGTTGCGCTCGTCACCGAACTCGGTCGCGATCGGCCGACCGTCGTCGCGATCGACGACGTGGCGCGACGGGGTCCGGCGTCGCTCTCGATGCTCGCGCGGCTCTCCGCGGTCGCGCCGTCGGCCGGCCTCCTCGTGATCGCGAGTACGGAGCTCGACGGCGTCACGCCGTCGCTTCCGTGGCTCGGGGCGGGTCCGCGGAATCTCTCGCTGCGGCTCGAACCCCTGAACGCCCAGGCGACGAGCGAGCTGGTGTCGTCCGTCTTCGGCGAAGCGTCGCATCTCGACTTCGTTTCGGATTGGGTGCACCGGATCTCAGAAGGCAGCCCGCGTACGGCGCTCGAGCTACTCCGGCATCTGGTCGATTCGGGTGCCGCTCGTTACGAGGAGGGCGCCTTCGTCCTGCCCCATTCGGCGAACGAGCTTGCGTTGCCCGCGAGCCTCGATCAGGCGCTCGAGTCGAGGCTCCGGAGTCTCGGGGCCGACGCGCGTCGGCTCGCGGAGTGTCTCGCCTCGACGTCGGAGAGCGATCCGCTCTTGCCGAGCGAGTTCGCGATGGCGATGGGCGGCGCCGAACAAACGCGAGTCGCGGCAGCCGTGGTCGAGTTGGTGTCCTCCGGTGTCTTGATCGAGCGCGGCCGAACGTATTGGTTCGTCGATCGGCGGATGCGGGAAGTGACGGCGCGAGACACGCCTTCGGCGCGCCAAAAAGAGATCCACGAACGCCTCGCGCGGACCTACGGCACGGGCCCCCATCGCTCCGGGGTGCTCGCGGCGCACCATTTGCTCGAAGCCGGCGACCCGGACGCAGCGCTTCGTTCCCTGCTCGAATTCATCGAGTCGCGTTCCGATCTCCATACACGCGGCAACGCGTTCATTCGTTCGCCCGAGGGGACGCGTCTCTACGAGCGACTGTTCGAATGGGCGACGGCGAGTCGCGCCCCGGCAGCGTCGATCCAGCTCGTCGGAAGGAGCCTCCTCCAGCAGGCCTCCGTATTCGACGACGCCCTCGTCCGTCATGCCCCGGCGGTTCTCGAACGCCTCGAGCGAGACTCCGGCCTTGCCGATTGGGAGCGCTTCGCGGACGCTCCGGACGCGTCGGAGCGACTGCGAGGTTGCGTCGCGGCAGCGATGGAGCGGTACACGAAGGCTCCCGACGACGGCGCGGCGATGCATCCGTTTCTCGCGTTGCGCGAGCTCGCGGTGTGCGCGATGCACGTCATCGGCGTGTGGCTGCGGCAGAACGATTTCGCGGCGGTCGACGACATGATCGAGCTCGTGAATCGGCTTCGCCCGGTGTCTCCGGCCGCCGATGTCGTCGCCATGTTGTGCGAATGCGCGGTGCATTCGATCCGCGGGCGCAGCGCGCTCGACCTCCGGCACCGGATCCTCGAGCGGACGTCGAGGTCCGTCGAAGGGATGGACGACGTGTCTCGGGCGGGGATCTCGCTGCTCACCACGTACTACATGGCGCTCGAGGAGGTCGCCTGCGGTTCTCCCCTGCCGCGAGACCGCCTGCTGCCGTTCGAAGAGCACGACGGATATGCGCCGCTGGTTTTCCAGGTGAAGATGATCGAAGCCCTCTTCGACGGCGATCAAAAGACCGCCGACAAGTTCCGTCGGGCGCGCGATCTGGCGATGATCGGCGGCGCCGACCGCGAGCGTCATCTCGATCTCAGCATCATCTACGAGGCCAGCGCCTATCGCGCGCTCGGCGATCTCATGGGGTTGAAGCGCCTGCTGTCCACCTTTCGCGAACGGGCCGCGCGGTGGCCCGGATGGACGGCGGATGCACTGCTGGTGAGTGGGATCTGCGAGGCGCTCCGCGGGAACTTCCCGGCGGCGCTCCACGAGTTCGACGCCGGCCTCGCCGTCGTCGGCAAGGCGGGGGGCCGCAGCACGTGGGTCGTTCTCACGACTCAACGCGCCCGCGCTCTGATCAGGCTGGGGAGGGCTCCGGAAGGTCTCGATGACATTCGTCGCGCCGGGGCGCTCGCCCGAGACGATCCGTTCTACCCCATCCTCATGGATCAATTGGAGGTCACGCGCGCGTTGTGCGAGGCGCATTCGGGACACGGCGCATCGGCGCTCGCGCGCGCACGGGATGCACTCGAGCGCGCCGAGCAGCGACAGACCACTTCGGCGTTGCTCGTCGAGCTCCTGGCGGTGACGGCAGAGACGGCGTTCGCCATCGCCGACTTCGCCGAGTTCGAAGCGCTGTCCGTGCGCATCGCGCGCATCGCGGAGCGTCTGAAGAACCCGGCCTTCGCGACGCGACACGCCGACCTCACGCGATTGATCCCGAGAGGACCGAGCGCGCCGCCGCCGTCCGACGCCTCGGGGGTGAAAACGGTGGCGATCGGGCTCGCCGCCCGCGTTCGCTCGGAGCTCGACCCGAGCCGTCCGCTCGGCGAGCGCTCCGGCGTCGCGCTCGGCTTGATCGCGGCCCAAGCCGAGGTGAGCGAGGCGTTTCTTTTCTTGAACGGGCCGAGCGGACTCCGTTTTGCGGCGTCTCGCGGGCGGGGTCCGATGCCGGTGGCCCTTCGCGACGCGGCGTCTGCCTGGGTGCACACGTGGCACGACGACGTCGAAGGTGCGGTTCCCACACCGAGCTCGACGAATTTCGAATTCGTGAGCATCACGGCCGTCCGCGGCGCGAACGTCATCGTCGTCGGTGTGGTCGCATTGTCCACGCAAGAGCGCTCCATACGCCCCATTCCGCCTCACTTGCTCGAATCGACGGGCGAGTACTTGCTCGAAGCGGCGGACGTCCTGTCGCCCGAGCATTGAAGCATCGTCGCGCTCGCGGGAGAGGGTCCGGCGAGCGATCGATGAGCCGCGGAAACGCCGCTCGGCGACTTCTTCGCATGGGTAACGCCCCCATCGCTCGGAACCCCACGGCGAGCGTCGTTGCCGCGCGCGCGACCGGGCTCGTATTTCTTCTATTCACGCCGATTTACGGGTGCTCCGCGTCGGGATCGTCGGGCGGCGGCTCGAACGGAACGACCTCCGTCATTTTCGGGTCGGGCGGCCAGGGCGGGATCTTCACGAACACCGGAGACGGAAGCGGCACCGTCACCGCCGCTTGCACGAGCGCGTGCACCGATTTTCCCGCCGCCGCGATCATCGATGCGACGGGGCCGTCCTCGGTACCCGGCAACGCCGCGACGCTCTTCGGTAGCGCGGACAATTTCGATTCCGCGTCGGGGCTCTGCGTGGCCGAGCCTCAGCTCTCGGCGGGGAGCACGCCGGGCGCGCTATTCCCCGCGAACTGGCTTCGCCCGCGGTTTCGCTTCACGCCGGCGAACGGCGAAAACCTCTTCGAGATCCGGTTGCAGAGCCCGACCGAAGCGAACGACCTCGTCGCTTACACGACGAACACGACGTGGGCGATCCCCGCCGATGTGTGGACCAAGATGGGGCAAAATGCCGTGGATCAGCCCATCACGGTCACCGTTCGCGCCGTGAACTCCGGCTCTCCGCAAAAGCCAGCGGGCACTCGCGGCACGATCACCGCCGCGCCGGTGCTCGCGGGCGGCACGATGATCTATTGGGCCGCGTCGTCGTCCGACGTCGCGCCCGACACGAGCAAGCTCGTCGGCTTTCGCGTCGGCGACGAGAGCGTGATCGACGCGCTCACGATCCCCGAAGTCCAGGAGTCGGACCTCGTCGACGAGAGCGGGCAAAACCTGAAGAGCGGCTACGGCGTCCCCAACGGACACGCGCAGTGCATCGGCTGTCACGTATCGACGCCCGACGGCAACGCGGTCGGCTTTACCGATCAGTGGCCCTGGGACGACGTGCTCGCGACGGTGACCAGCGACGCGCTCGGCGCCGTCCCGCCGTACGTGAGCGCCGGTGCACAGCGTCTCATCAATCAACCCTGGCTCGGCATGCAGACGGCATCGAAGTCCCACTGGACGTCGGGCGATCGCATTCTCGTCACGTCGTACGCGGCGCGCTCGCCCGGTGGCAATCCGCCGGTCGGCTACGCTTCGTCGTACGATGCGAACCACGGGAGCCTCGCTTGGTTCGATCTCGAGACCACGACGTTGATTCCGTGGCAACAAGGTCAGGGCCAGGCGATGAACACCGCGATTCAGTCGGCGTTCGGCACGGCGTGGGGGTTCTTCGATCTCGACGGTGAAACGCGGGTGCCGCTCACGCCGAACCTGAGTCACGACGGGACGACGCTCGTCTACACCTCGGCGACGGCGTCGCAAGACGGGCGCATCGGCGACGACTCGGAGACCGACATTCACCTCGCGCCTTATGGCGATCGAATGGGGGGCACCGTGACGCCGCTCGCCGGTGCGTCGACGCCGGGTGTCGCCGAGTACTACCCGTCGTTTTCGGCCGACGATCGGCTGATCGCGTTCAATCGCGTCGGCACGTCGAGCGCGACGAGCGGCAAGATTTATTATCGCCCCGACGCCGAGGTGTACGTCGTTCCCGCGACCGGAGGGACGGCCACGCGTCTCGCCGCGAACGATCCGCCCGCGTGCACCGGCGAGACGAGCCCCGGCATCATCAATAGCTGGGCGAAGTGGTCGCCGTCCGTGTCGACAGCGGACGGCAAGGACTACTATTTCCTGATCTTTTCGTCGGCGCGAAAATACCCCGGCACGTTTCACTTGCCGTCGAATCAGTACAGCCCGAGCGACACGCGCGCTTCGCAGCTCTACATGGCCGCCATCGTCCGTGACTCGAGCGGCGCGCTCACCACGTATCCCGCGGTTTATCTCTGGAACCAGGGTCCGACCACGACGAACCTCACGCCCGCGTGGGACGAGGTGAACATCCCGCAGGTGCCGCCGCCGGAATGAGACGGCTCGCGGGCGCGCGAACCGCCCGCCCTCGAGTGTTGCCTGCTACGTTCCGTTCATGCAAACCGCGTTCGTGACGGGTGGGACGGGGTTCCTCGGATTGAATCTCGTCAAACTTCTCCGCGAAACCGGGTGGCGCGTCGTTGCGATTCATCGCGAGAGCTCGGACACGACGCGGCTCGCCGCGCTCGGCGCGGAGCTCCGTCATGCGTCGCTCGACGACGTGGATTCGCTCACGGCCGCGACGCCGGAGGACGTCGATGCCGTCTTCCACGTCGCAGGCGACATCAGCTGGTGGAAGCTCGATCGCGTGCGGCAAGAGCGAGTGAACGTGGGCGGCACGAAGAACGTGCTCGAGGCGGCGATCACACGACACGCGAAGTGCTTCGTGCACACGTCGAGTGTGGCCGCTTTCGGGATCGATCACGACTTCATCGTCGAGACCACGCCGTCGACTGCCTCGAAGTCGCCCTACGGTTACGTCCGGACGAAATGGCTCGGCGAAGAAGAAGTGAAGAAGGCGGCGAAGAAGGGCCTCCGCGCGGTCATCATGAACCCGACCAACATCGTCGGTCCGCTCGATCAATCGAGCTGGGGGCGTCTCTTCTTCATGCTTCGCGACGGAAAGCTTCCCGGCATTCCGCCGGGGAGCGCGTCGTTCTGTCACTCGACCGAAGTCGCCCGCGCGCACGTCGCCGCGGTCGAACGCGGAGGTTCCGGCGAGCAGTACCTTCTCGGCGGTTCGGACGCGACGTACGCCGAGCTCGCCGCCATCATGGCCGAGCTCGTGGGGGTGAAGCCGCCCAGGCCGCTCCCCGCGCTGGCACTCAAAGCGATCGGCCGCCTGAGCGAGTGGGCGAGCTACGTCACGCGCAAGGAACCGGATTTGACCGGCGGCAACGCCGATCTCGTGTGCAGCCGCTGGCGCGTCGATTCGTCGAAAGCGGTGCGCGAGCTCGGGTATCGCGCGGTTCCATTGCGCCAGATGGTCGAAGATTCCTACCGCTGGCTGAAGGACGAGAAGCTCATTTGAGCGAAGCTTCGAGCGCGTGCCGCACCTGCCTACGGCGGGAAACAAATGCGGTAGCGTGCGACGTGAAGCTCGTCGTGCGTGGTGCCGGTGGTGCCCGCCGTGGCGATGCCGGGCTCGAGCCACGACAATCCGACGCGATCGGTGCCGGCGAAAGCCACCGCCGGCCACTGAGGTCCGGTGGTGCCCCCCGTCGAGAGCGGCGCCGTCGCGACGACGACCGGCGTCGGGGTGATCAAGGTGGTCTTTGCCGCGGCGTCGGCGTCGTTCAGGTCGATGTCGATGCGAACGACCTGGAGCGCGAGGTATGCGAGCGATTGGGTCGGGTCGTTGTACGGCAGCGCCTGCACTTCGTAGACGCGGCCGACCGGATCGTTCGCGCGCGTGAAGAACGTGATCGCGGGGGCGCGCGTCGCCGACAGCACCTCCGAGTCCTTGGTGCAGCTCGAGTCGCCGCCGCACGACGTGTAGGCCGCCAAGACCTTGCAGAGGAGTGGTGTCTCTTCCGTGAGGATCCCGCCGTTGTTCGGGAACGTCCGCGTAGAGGCCGCGAACGAGACGCCGTCGATTCCGGTGGGCACCGAGGTATCGGCGATGAACGTGCCGGCACGCGCGTCGCACTGAGGGATGTCCGACGGTATGGGTTGCCCGAGCCCCTGTGCATGGAGACCACTCGAGTTGACGAATGACACTCCGGGGCTGCTCCCGACACCGAGCGGACCCAGCCCCCCGCTGAACGGCCCGGCCCCGACCCCGAACGTCGGCGCTGTGCCGGTTTTCAGCGCGTTGTTCCCGTTCTGCAGGTAGATCCCGCCGGAGCCCGGCCACGCGGCGTAGTCGCCGCCCCCTCCGCCGAGATTCCACGCGATCGGGAAGAGCCGATTCGTCCCGACGTAGTTCGTGTCCACGGCGGCGGGCGCGCCGCTTTGGTACCGAAGGCCGGTACCGAGCAACCCCGGCTCGAATTCGAATCGGTACACCTGGCCCTGCACCGGCGCGGTTCCCATCGCGACGTACGCGACGATCGTGCCGTTCGATTGCTCTTTCTCGAACCCGGCCGCGCTCACGGCGGTGGGCATGCCCGTGCCAGCGCCGGGCATGAGCGCCGTCAACGTCGTTCCGAGCCCGAGTGCTTTTTCCGTCAGGCCGAAGTCGTGGAATGCGAGCTCGTACTTCGTCCCTACCGTCTCGAGTGCCGAGACGTAGAAGCGATTGTCGAGCACGGTCATCGTCGTGCGATAGAGCGTCGTCGAGCTGACCGAGTCCGAGAAGCCGTCGGGGATCGCGCCGAGCGGATCGTGCACGCAGGCGCCGGCTTTCGTGCAGCGGTCGGTCGTGCACGGGTCACCGTCGTCGCAGTCGCACGACGACGCGTCGCCGCCGTCGGTGCCGACGCCGCCATCGTGAATGGCGCTGCCGCCGTCGGACTTACCGCCGCTGCCGGCGGTGCTTCCGCCGGTTCCCGTGCCGCCGGTTGCGCCCGTGCCCGTTCCGCCGGTGCCGGTCCCGCCCGTGCCACCGCTGCCCGCCGTCGCGTCGGGGTGGCCGCTGCCGCCCGTGCCCGCGTCCGTCGCGTTCCCGTGGCCACGCTGGAGCTCGTTGAAGTCGAGCAAGAAGGAGCACGACGCGAGAAGGGGAAGTGCCGAAACTGCGAACCCGAGTCGACTAAGGCGTGTCATGGCTCAAAACCTGAAGCTCGCGCTGGCAGCGACGGTGCCGGGCGCGGCGCCGACGCCGACCCGCGGTTTGGTGGAGGTCGCTTGATCTTCGTGAGCGTTGCCGAAAAAAAGCACCGTGCCGACGGCGCCCGCGACGATCGCGGCTCCCGTGAGGACGGTGCTCGTCGCGGCGAGCGTGCGTCCCGACGAGAGCTGGCTATCCGAGCAATCCGGGCTGCACGTCGACTTGTCGTGTGAGTGCTGGTTCGCCGCGAGAATTCCGGTGATCACGGACCCCACCGCGAATGCGCCGCCGGCGGCGAAGAGCACGTACGCGGGAACCCGTGAACCGTGGTGCGAAACGGGTGGCGGCGTTGGTTCGGTCGCCGCCGCGGGTGCCGTCGCGACGGGCGGCGGCGCTACCGGGGTCGGCGCGACGGGCGGTGGGGGCTGCGCCGCGGTATCGGTCGGAGCCGGCGCCGCCGCTCCCGCACCGGCGACCGGCGCGACGGGTGCCCCCCCTGATTTCTCGGCAGCTCGTTTCTTCAGGTTCTCCACGCGGATCTTGATCGTGTCGGCGTGCGGGTCGTTCGGCGCTTGGTCGAGAAAATGTTGAAGTGACGCCACGGCTTGGTCGAGCTGCCCCAAGCGCTCGTAGACGGTCGCCATGTTGATCAAAATTTCCGGTCGCTTCGACAGGTCGTAGGCGGCGCTGAACTCGCGAAGAGCGGACTCGTAGTCCGCTTGCTCGAGGTAAGCCGCACCCGACTCGAAGTGTGTGTGGGCCAGGTCGTCGGCGGTGGTCTGCGCCGCGCCGGAGCTCGCGATGAGAACGAACGCACACACCCAGGCCGTGAGCCGCCGTTCTCGGCCAGGACGTTTCTTAAGCTGCATGGAAGTGTCACCCATCATACGGCGCCCGGATTCTCGCTGGGTAGCCCGCAATCCAAGGGTAAAAGAGGTCGAAACGTCAGTAACCGAGCAAGTTCCCGGCCAGGCTCCGGCGCCTTCCGACGGCCATCCGCGGGCGGTTCGTCTAAGCTGTTGCCCCATTCCGATCGCTGACCTAAACGCGCGGTGGCTCTTTTTCCCCGAGAGGCGCTTTTTCGAATGCCCCGTCGAGATGACATCAACAAGATCCTCCTGATCGGTTCGGGGCCCATCGTCATCGGACAGGCCTGCGAGTTCGACTACTCCGGCACACAAGGTGCGAAGGCCCTGACCGAGCTCGGGTACGACGTCGTGCTCGTCAATTCGAACCCGGCGACGATCATGACCGACCCCGAGCTCGTGCGGCGCACGTACATCGAGCCGCTCGAACACGAGCATCTGCGCGCCATCATCGAGCGCGAGCGACCGGACGCGCTCCTGCCGACGCTCGGCGGACAGACCGCGTTGAACCTCGCGCTCGATCTGCACGACACCGGCGTGCTCTCGCGAAACGGCGTTCAACTCCTCGGCGCCCAGGTCGACGCGATCCGCCGCGCCGAAGATCGACTTCTTTTCAAGGAGGCGATGACTCGCGCCGGTCTCGAATCGCCCCGGTCCGGCAACGCGAGGAGCGTCGAGGACGCCAAGCGCATCGCCGAGATGACGGGCTATCCCGTCATCTTGCGCCCGAGCTTCACGATGGGCGGCGCCGGCGGCGCGGTGGTCGGGCACCCGAGCGAGCTCGCGGCGAAGGTGGAATGGGCACTCCTGCAATCGCCGACGCACGAGGTGCTGGTCGAAGAGAGCCTCATCGGGTGGAAGGAGTTCGAGCTCGAGGTCATCCGTGATCGCGCCGACAACTTCATCGTCATCTGCTCCATCGAGAACATCGATCCGATGGGCGTGCACACCGGCGACTCGATCACCGTCGCGCCGGCGATGACCTTGACCGACCGCGAATATCAGCGACTCCGCGACGCCGCGCGCGCGGTCATGCACGAGATCGGCGTCGAGACCGGCGGCTCGAACGTCCAGTTCGCGGTGAACCCGAAGGACGGCCGCGTCCTGGTCATCGAGATGAACCCGCGCGTGTCGCGCTCGAGCGCGCTCGCGTCGAAAGCAACCGGCTACCCGATCGCGAAGATCGCCGCGAAGCTCGCGGTCGGCTTCACCCTCGACGAGCTCGAGAACGACATCACCAAGACGAGCGCGGCGTTCGAGCCGACGATCGACTACGTGGTCGTCAAATGGCCGCGGTTCGCCTTCGAAAAATTCCCGGGCGCCGACCCGCGCCTCGGTACGCAAATGAAGAGCGTCGGCGAAGCGATGGCCATCGGGCGCACGTTCCCCGAGGCGCTTCAGAAAGCCGCGCGCTCGCTCGAGACCGGCAAGCAAGGTTTCAACTCCTTGCTCGACCGCGTCGATTACCGGACCGTCGCGCCGCTTCCGCTTCCCGGCCGTGATCTGACGTTCGAGGCGCCCCCCGAGGTGAAGCCGCGTCCGACCTTGCCGCCGCCCGCGCCCGGCGAACTGCGTGAAGCCGTCGGACGGCTCATCGGCATTCCGACTGCGGAACGGCTCTTCTACGTGGGCGACGCGCTGCGCCTCGGGTTCACCGTCGAAGAAGTGCACGACCGGACGAAGATCGATCCGTGGTTTTTGCGCGAGTTACAGGCCATCGTCGACCAAGAGAAGGTGCTCGCGGCTGCCAAGGAGCTCACGCCGGATCTTCTCCGCGAGAGCAAGCGCCTCGGGTTCAGCGACGCGCAGATCGCTGCCCAGCGCGGCGCGAGCGAAGGCGACATCCGCGCGGCTCGCGAAGCGGCCCGGGTTCTTCCCACGTACGGACGCGTCGACACCTGCGCGGCGGAGTTCGTCGCGCACACGCCGTACCTCTACTCG
>DATBBD010000700.1:0-10839 GCA_036271175.1 Polyangiaceae bacterium
GAGCGGGCCCGTGCTCGCAGCGAGCGGGCCCGCGTCGCTAGATATCCAGATTACGCACGTTCAGCGCGTTCTGTTCGATGAAGTTCCGGCGCGGTTCGACTTGGTCGCCCATGAGCACGCTGAAGAGCTCGTCGGCTTTGATGGGATCGTCGACGCGCACTTGGAGCAGGGTGCGGGCGTCCGGGTTCATGGTCGTTTCCCAGAGCTCCCCGGCGTTCATTTCGCCGAGACCCTTGTAGCGGGAGATCATGATGCCCTTTCGGCCGCGCTCTTCGATGAAGGTGTCGAGGCTTTCGGTGTCGTCGAGCTGGACGGGTTCGGCGCTGGCCACCGTGGCGACGTAAGGCGACGGCCCGATCGAACGGACGTCGTCTTCAAGCGAGCGGAGCTCCTGGTATTCGGCGCTTTCTGCGAGTTGCCAGTCGAGGATGGCCGGTCGGGGCGAGGCGCCGGGCCTGAAGCGAACGACGATGCGCCCCGCGCCATGCTCTTTTTCCCACTCGACCACGACACTGAGTGGCGAAAGATCCGGATAACGATGCTCGAGCCGTGCGCGGAGCGCCGCCGCCGCGACCTCCACCTTGGCGTTGTCGCGAAAATCGGCGAGGGCGAGATCGCTCGAACGGAGAAATGCGGCGACCACGCGGGCGTCGCAACGCCGGTCGATCTTCGCGAGAATGGACCGGAAGCTCCGGAGCCGCGACGCCAGATTGAAGAGTGGCATTCCGGAGAGCGCCGGACCTTTCGACGCCTGCACGGTCAGCCCGTCAATGCCGTTTTCGATCAGGAACCGATCGAGGCCGGGCTGATCCTTCAAATACAGATCGCGCTTCCCTTTCCGGGCGCGAAAGAGCGGCGGCTGAGCAATGAACAAGTACCCCTTGTCGATGAGGTCTCGCATCTGTCGATAAAAGAACGTCAGGAGCAAGGTGCGGATGTGACTGCCGTCGACGTCGGCGTCGGTCATCAGGATGACCTTGTGATACCGAAGCTTCGATAGATCGAACCCGCCAGTGTCGCCGATTCCGCACCCGAGAGCGCCGATGAGCGTCGCGACTTCTTGCGACGCGAGCATTCGGTCGAGCCGCGCCCGTTCGACGTTGAGAATCTTTCCCTTGAGCGGAAGGATCGCTTGAAAGTGCCGATCGCGGCCTTGCTTCGCGCTGCCGCCGGCGCTCTCACCCTCGACGATGTAGATCTCGCTCTGCGCCGGGTCCTTGCTCTGGCAGTCGGCGAGTTTCCCGGAAAGCGACGTCGTGTCGAGCACGCCTTTGCGGACGACCTCGCGGGCTTTGCGCGCCGCTTCGCGAGCCTTGGCGGCGAGCACGGCCTTGTCGAGGATCTTGCGAGCGATGACCGGGTGCTCTTCGAAGTAGCGGCCGAGTTGTTCGGAGACCGCATTCTCCACGATGCCCTTCACCTCGCTCGAGACGAGCTTCGACTTCGTCTGGGAATCGAACGAGGCGTCGGGGTGCTTCACGTGGATGACGCAGATGAGGCCTTCTCGAGTGTCGTCGCCGGACAGGCCCGCCTTCACGTCTTTCAGGAGATTCTGCGCCTGGCCGTAGGCGTTCAAGGTGCGCGTGAGCGCCGAGCGGAGCCCCGTGAGGTGCGTCCCGCCGTCCTTGTTGAAGACGTTGTTGGTGTAGGGGAAAATCTGTTCCTGGTAGCTCGCCGTCCATTGCATCGCGACGTCGAGGACGACGGTCGCCTTGCTGCTCGAGTCGCTCGGAACTTCGACGTTGAACGCGACGACCTCGTCGTGGACGGGTTCCTTCGTCTGGCTCATCAGCGCGACGAATTCCTTGATGCCGCCCTTGTACTCGTAGCGCTCGCGCTGCCCCTCGGCGCGTTCGTCCTCGAGCAAGATGACGAGACCGGAGTTCAAGAACGCGAGCTCGCGGAGTCGATTGGCGAGCGTCCCGTAGTTGTATTCGGTGTTCGTGAAAATTTCTGGATCCGGCTTGAACGTGATCTTCGTGCCGGTCGCGTCGCTCTCGCCGATCGGCGCCAGACGCTCTTGTGGGATCCCTCGGCGGTATTCCTGGAACCAAACCCGCCCTTCGCGCTTGATCTCGAGCCGGAGCCACTCCGAAACGGCGTTCACCGCGCTCACGCCGACGCCGTGCAACCCGGCGCTGACCTTGTAGCTCGAGTGATCGAATTTGCCGCCGGCGTGAAGGACGGTCATCACGACCTCGGCCGCGCTGAGCCCGCGCTCCTTCATGATCCCGACGGGAATGCCGCGTCCGTCGTCGTCGGACGTCACCGATCCGTCGAAATGGACGGTCACCTTGATCTCTTTACAAAACCCCGCGAGGTGTTCGTCGACGGCGTTGTCGACGGCCTCCCAGACGAGATGGTGCAACGCCGATCCGTCGTGGACGTCGCCGATGTACATCCCGGGGCGCTTGCGCACGGCCTCGAGACCCTCGAGCACGGTGATGTTGTTCGCGCCGTAGTCCGATTCGCGCGGTGCGGGCGCGGGCGGTTCGTCGTGAGTCGTTTCGATGGTCACGCTCGCGTCTCGCAGGGATTGTGTTCTTCGAAAAGCATGGGAGTTGCCGTGAGGAAAAAGTCGCGTTGCCGCGGGCCTCACCGCCTGGAATTTCCTCGGGGAAGCTCTTTGCTAATCGCGAGCGGCGGCCTTCGAATAGGGCGGCGTCGCGCGCCGAAAAAACCCGCTTTGGTATACCCCTCTCGCACGCTTCGGGCAAGGGATGGCACGGTGCCGCTTTCATGATCTGGGCGTGCCCGAAGGCAGCTTTTTCGACGCGAAAAAGTTCGACTCAAGCGTCGCTTTTCAGCGCACCTTCCACGACCCTGAAGTCCGCTCGTTCGCTTCCGGAAATTCCCGGGAGCACGAAGAGCTCCGGTCGCGTCGTCGTCACGAATACCTGACTCGGCGTTTCCCTCAGAAACTCGTAAACCGCTCCCGTACGTTCGGGATCGAGCTCGCTCGAGACGTCATCGAGCAGCAAGATCGGCTCTGCACCGCGCGCCGCGCGGACACATTCGAGCTCGGCCGCCTTCAACGCCAACGTCAGGATTCTCTGCTGCCCCTGAGAAGCGTGTCTGCGAACGCTCCTGCCGGAAAGGTCGAGTCCGAGCTCGTCGCGTTGAGGCCCGAGCGTGGCACGACGGCGACGGCGATCGTCGCTCCGCCGTTCGCGAAGGGCGGCTTCGAGCGCCGCCGGGTCCTCGGGACCGCCCGGGACGAATTCTGAGCGGAGCTTGAGCGAGGACGGCGCCATCTTCGCGAAGATCGGGACCAGCGCCGTGACGAGACTCGCGGCGGCCCGCTGGCGAGCTCGGCAGAGCGCCGCGCCGTGGATGCCCATCAGGTGTTCGAGAACGTCGAGCTCCGACGCGGAGGTGCCACGCTCGTCGAGCGCGACTTGGCGCGAGCGCAGGGCCCGGTCGTAACGCGCGCGGTGATCGCCGCTCGACGGATCTTCGAACAATGCGATCCGGTCGAGCAGGGTGCGTCGCTCCGAGGCGGGTCCCGTCACGATCGCGAGGTGACCCGGGTGAAACACGACGACCGGCGTGCGGGTGGCGTATCGCGCCAGGGTCTCCGGCTTCTTCCCGTCGATCTGCATCGAACGGACGGCGCCGCGGAGGGCCGCGCGTTGCTCGCGCACGATGCCGTCCTCGTCGAGTCGCGCGCGCACGACCGCGACGTCGCTCCCTTCCTTCAACATTTCGCGCGGCCGTTCGGCGCGGAAGCTCCGGCTGGTCGCGACGAAATACAGCGCTTCGAGGATGCTCGTCTTCCCCTGTCCATTGTCGCCGCTGATCACGTTGACCCGCGGGACGGGCGCGAGATCGATGGATCCGATGTTTCTGAACGCCCGGATCGAGGCGGCTTCGATGCGAAGCTTGGCGGTCAAATCCGCATCGGCATGATGACCGATAGGTAGTCGGTCGAGCCGTGGGGACGGAGCACGACCGGATCGAGCTCGCCGCCAATCCCGATCTCGACGCGTTCCTCGTCGAACGCGCCGAGCACGTCGAGGAAGTAGCGTGCGTTGAATCCGATCGTGATCTCTCCGCCGTCGTAGTCGACCGAGACCTCGTCGAACCCTTCGCCGCTGTCGGGGCTCTCGCTGGCGAAGCGCATGGTGTTCCGCGTGAGCGATAGCTTCACGCCCCCCGTGCGGTCGCTCGCGGCGATCGATACGGCGCGCAGGGCGTCGGCGAGTGCGAGCCGCGGCGCGACGACGATGCGGTCGGTCGAGCGCGGAATGACCTGCTGGTACGGCGGAAACTGCGCGTCCACGAGCTTCACGCTGAACTGAAGCCCGGGGAGACGGAAGAACGCATTCGGGCCGCTCTGGAGCAAGGTGAGCTCGTTCGCGGCCTCGGTGCCTTCGCCTTTGGCTTCGCCCCGCGCTTCATCCGCGAGACGACGAAGCTCCTGGATCCCCTTCAGCGGGATCAGCATCGTCGCCGCGGCTGGCTTGCCCGGCAGATCGATTTCCATCTTCGAGAGCCGGTGACCGTCCGTCGTCACCATTCGGATGCGATTGCCTTCCCACTCGAAGAGCGCGCTGTTCAGGTGGAGACGCGTATCGTCCGTCGAGATCGAAAAGTGGGTATGCGCGATCAGCGACGCGAGCAGCTCCGTCGGGAGCGGCAACGCTTGCGCCGCCGCGTCCGGCTCCGGAATCGCCGGGAACTCTTCGCCGGGCATGCCATGCAACGTGTACCGTCGCGCAGACGTCGAAGCGCGGAGCGTCGCGCTCGACCCTTCGCCGGTCGTGATCGTCAGCGGGCCGTCCGGCATCATCTTCACGCGCTCGAACAGATCGCGAGCACCGACGGCGATCGAACCACCCTTCTGAACTTCGGCAGCGATGCGCCCGCTGACGGCGAGATTCAGATCCGTGGCAGCGAGTCGCAAAGAATCGGTACCATCGACCTCGAGGAGCACGTTGCCGAGCACCGGCATCGTGCTTTTCTTGTCCGCGACGCCCTGGCACCGAGCAACGACGCGCAGCAGGTCTCTCTTCGAAACGGCGACTTGCATTGGGTCAACGTGTAGTCGTGTGCTGCGGTGACTTCCAGCGGCGAGAGAATTGCTCTGGCGTCACCGGAGCGCCACCCGATCGACCTCTTCTATTCTGAAATAAGAAATTGAGTCGTAGTCGTCGTAGGGGCTGTGAATACTGGGGAAACTGCTGGAATGGCCGGAGATCGTTGGCCGAATCGGTGCTGACGCTGGGGAGAGTCTCTTTTTGACGCGTAGCATTAAGCTGGGGAGCGTTTCACGAGCGGGAATCCCCTGCAGGACGCGGACGGGTTGTGCGGAAGCTTTTCCCAATCTTGTCCCCAACTGGGGATAAGTCGTTGAGTGAGTGGAAGTCACTGAAATGAGTCGGCTTTCGCCGTCGAATTACCCCCAGCACGTTTTCGCAATTTCGGCCCAAAATCGCGGGTCTTCGCGGTGCGGGAGGGGCGATCCCCGAGACCGCGTGGCTTCATCGGCGCGGGAGGGGCGTTCGCCAAGATCGCGTGCTCGTATGACCGGGTAAGGACCGGAAGCGTGCATCGGCACGCTGAGGACCGAGAGCGGTCAGACGGGCGCGTGCTCGCCGGCGAACGCCCCTCCCGCGGCCTACCGCGCGATGCGGGCGAGGGCGTCGAGTAGCTCGACACGAGTCTCGGCGTAGGTGCGCGGGCCGATCCGCTCGGCGCGGTGGGCCCGTTCGAGCGAGACGAGCTCGTCGAGAATCAGCTCCGAGGCCTCTTCGGCATCGTCGCTTCTGGCCGCCGTCTTCCCGGGTGCGTTCTTTCGGCGAAGCGCCTGGAGAACCCCTCCGATGGCCACCACGAAGGCGAGCGCGACCGCGTACCAGCGCCCCGCGCTCGGCACCGGAAGATCAGCGAGGGCAATCGACACCTTGTCGAGAGCGGGCTCGCCGCGCGCGAGCTGCCGGCCCGTCACGAGCAAGCGGCTGCCGTCTTGGCCCTGCATGGGTTCCGCGTCGGGGAATCCGTCGACGACGAGGGACGTGCCCTTGCCGGCCTCGGCGACCACGCGGATTTCGGCGACGTGCGGAGGAAGCTCGATTCGAAACGTGCGCGCGCTGTCGTGGTGATTGTCGAGTTGGAACGTAAAGCCGACTTCGTGTTGACCCGGCGAGAACGTCCCGAGCAGCTCGACGGGACCGGACCCGTTGCGTTCGACGCGCGCGTCGTTCATCGAGTCGGCGGCGCGAAACGCCTTCGCGCCTTCCGGGAGCTCGATATGCACGCCTTCGGGGACCCACGACACGCCGCCCACGTTGAGCACCTGGAAGTTCGCTTCGATGTGAAAGACGTCTTCACGCGGCTCGACGAAGAGCACGCCGCGGATGCCGACGAGCGCCTCGCGAAGATCGCGCGTTACGGGAAACACGTGCACGAGGACCCGGCGTCCCGCGGTTTCGTCGAGATGGAAGGATTCGGACGCGTATGTCGCCGCGTCGTGAGGGACGAGCACGCGGTAGCTGTACGAGCTCGACCGCGCGAGATCGCGAAACGTGAAGGCCCCCGCGCCGTCGGTCGTCGCGTCGCGTTCTTCCTTCGAATCGCCGGTCGCGACGTCTTGACGGAGAATGGCGAGGCGAAAATGCGTCGCGGGGAGCGGCTTGTCCTTCGGGTCCACCAGGTGAACCTCGACGTCGCCCGGCGGCAGGTCGGCGGCAGGCGCGACCTTGTCCGGCGGAGGCTGCGTGAACCCGGTTCCCGGGTGTCCCTGCGGAAGCGACCCGCTGCCGTCGTCGGGGGCGGCGCTGTCGTCGTTGCCATCGTCGGGCGCGACGTCGGGGTGGCCGGCGGGAAGCGGCGCGGGCGCGGCGGCCACCGATCCGGCAGCGGGCGCCGTCGCTGAAGTCGCTGAAGTCGCTGAAGCGGCACGCGCCGTCGTCGCGCGCGCTTTCGTTGCAACGCTCGAAGGCGGGCTCGAAGGCTTCGCGACGTCGCCGAAGGCGGCGCTCGCCCCCGCGAGAAGCGCGACGAGGCCAAGTGCGGAGCGTCGGCGCGCCCGACTAGGGCTCGTCACTTGGCCTCCGTTGCTGGGGCGCCCAGCGTCGCGCCGCAACGCTTGCAGAATCGCGCATCGGCGTCGTTCGGCGTGTCGCACGCCGGACACGTCGGTCGCGGAGCGTCGGCGGGCAATGCCTCGCGAGAAGCATCGGCATCGGTGTCGGCCGTTTCAGCGGCGACCGCTTCGGCGGTGGCGGTGCCGTCCGTCCACTCTTCGGCGGTCACAGCGGCGCCGGTACGCCTGCCTTCGGGCCGGGTCTTCGCCGCGTTCTTCGAGCGGAGCGACTTCTTTTTCTTCCCGGCGGAGCCGCTCGCGTCCTTCTTCAGGCGCAAAGCGAGGCGGGCTTCGGCCTCATGACGTCGGGGTGCGAGCTCTTCCTCGAGCGCGCGGAGCAGTTCTTTGGCCTCCGCGCGGTAGCGCACCGACAGCTCGGCGAAATCCTCTTCGCTGATTTTCCCGACGCTGCGCTCGTATTCGAGGTCCTTCAACGCGCGGAGGATCGACCGCTTACGTTCTTCTTCGGGGCTCGGAGCGCCGAGGCCGACCGCTTCTTCGAGCGTGAGTGGCGACTCGCCCGTGAGCCGGCCGAGGCTCGACCAAAGGAGCGTCACCGCGCCGAGGAGTGCGCCGCTCGCGAGCGTGAGGAGCGCCGGGGCGAGACCGCAGAACGCCCCGACGACGAGCGCCGTCGCGACGACCAACGGCACGCCCCACGCGGGTGCCAGAGCGAGAAGGCGCCGAGAATCGATCATCGGGAGACAGCGGTCGTCTGCGCGGTCGGCGTCATCGAGGGCGAGGCGTGCGGCGACGGAACAACGACGTGCCGGCGACCGCGGCGCCCACTCCTAGCGCCACGACGGGCGTGAAGTCGAGGGGTCTCGGATCGGTTGCGCCGAACGAGGGCCGCGTCGACGGTGCCCGTTCTTGGCCGGTCGTCGCGCGGGCGCTCGACGCACTCAGCATGATGGCGAACATGACGCTCGTCGCGGCGCCCACCGATGCGCGCACGAGGCCCCAAACGCCCACTTCGCGGAGCTTCACCTCCGGCCAGAGCGAAACGCCGGCGCCGGAGAGCAGAACCAGGACGCCGACCCAGACCCATGACACGAGCGGGTTCACGTGGAACCTCAGGGTCGCTTTCTTGGTTTGAGGGTCCATGTTGCCGACGACCATGTAGAGATCGTCGCGGAACCCGCGGAGCAGACCGATCTCCGTCGTGGGCTGCGACCCCTTCGTGTAGATGAACCGCGCCGGGCTCACGCGGCCGAGGCTCTTGCCATCTCGTTCGACGTCGAGGTCGGCGAAAATCATCCGTTTCGCGGGGTCGACCTCCATGCGCGGCCCTCGATAAGTCAGCGTGTATTCGCCGATCTGGTGAACTTGACCGGGCGACAAGGTCGCCTCGTGCTCGATTTCCCACGCCCGTCCGCAAAAGCCCATGAACATGAGCCCGACGCCGATGTGCACGATGTATCCACCGTAGCGGCGGCGGCTTTTTTCGACGGTGTGGAAGAGCGCCGTGAACACGCCCTCGTCGCCGTATTTTTTCCGGCGCGCCGACGTGCCGCGGAAAAACTCCTGCGCGATGACCGCGAAGTTGAACGCGACCAACGTGATGGTCGCGAGCGGCGCGACCGAGCCGATTTTCTGGAGGATGATGCCGGCAATT
The DNA here is from genome assembly GCA_036271175.1 of Polyangiaceae bacterium. Lineage (GTDB taxonomy): Bacteria > Myxococcota_A > Polyangia > Polyangiales > Polyangiaceae > DASZVB01. Next base: position 8,703 of record DATBBD010000700.1, read on the forward strand.
CCCGGGTAAAACGCGTCTTCGGGCACCAACGCCGGAAAGCCGAGCTTTCGTCCGAAAGAGAGATGCAAGACGGCGACGACCGCGGCGACCGACGTCGGGAACGCGAACGCGCGCCGGAGCGACACGCCGCTCGTCTTGCGCCAGCCGAAGAGTGGCCCGAGCCCCATCAAGAACAGCAGCATGAGCCCGAGCGGCGCGATCCACCGATTGAAGAAGGGCGGCCCGACGGTGATCGTCTCGTTCCACAGCCACTCACTGATGCGCGGGAAAATCGTGGCGACGAGGATGAACGACGCGATGCCCATCAAGAGCCAATTGTTCACGACGAACGCGGCTTCGCGGCTGAGCACGGCCTCGATCTGCCCGCGGCTCCGGAGCTGTGGCAGCCGCCACACGATGAGCCCGATCGAGGTCGCGGCGATGAGCGCCATAAACCACAAGAAGAAGATGCCGATGTCGCTCTGCGCGAACGCATGGACGCTCGAAATGAGGCCGGCGCGCGTGAGGAAGGTGCCGAAAATCGTGAGCAGGAACGTGATCGTGATGAGCACCACGTTCCAGATTTTCAGCATGCCGCGGCGCTCTTGAATCATCGTCGAGTGCACGTAGGCGCTCGCCGCGAACCACGGCAAACACGCCGCATTTTCCACCGGATCCCACGCCCAATAGCCGCCCCAGCCGAGCTCTTCGTACGCCCACGCCATCCCGAGGACGTTGCCGATCGACAGGAACATCCACGTGAACAGCATCCACTTACGGACCGCGATGATCCACTCGTTGTCGAGGCGCCCGGTGACGAGCGCGGCGATCGCGAACGAGAACGGCACCGAACAGCCGACGAACCCCGTGTAGAGGCACGGCGGATGAATCACCATCCAGTAGTTTTGAAGGAGCGGATTCAATCCTTCGCCGTCGAGCCGCGCGCCCGACACGTTGGCCTCGAAGGGGTTCGCCGCGAACAACATGAGGATCGCGAAGAACCCCATGATCACCATCAACGTCGCGATCACGTACGGCTGGAGCTGCCGGTATTTGCCCTTCAGCCAGAAGACGCACGCGGTCGTGTAACAAGACAACAAGAACGACCACCAGAGGAGCGACCCGTCCTGGCCGCCCCACAGCGACGTCAGCAAGTACGACGTCGGCATCGAGCGGTCGCTGTAGTGCGTGACGTAGCGGACCCGGAAATCGTGGGTCACGAAGGCGTACGCCAAGATCGCGACGCCGAGCGCGACGAGCGCCGCCGTCGCGTACGCGCCGCGGCGCGCGGATTCGAGGAGCCGCGGCTGCCCGCGACCGGCCGCGACCGCGACGGCGAACGTGTACGCCGCAGCGACGAGGACAGCGTAAAGGACGCCGGTTCCGAAGCCCGGCAATGAGTTCCACATGGTTCGGCCCGAACCTTAGGCGCGAGTGGCACGCCCGGCAATCGAGCGGACCGTTTGGTTTTGTTGGGGGCACGCTGACCGCCGGTTCAGGCGCTGTGGGGGCCCGCGGCGGTCGCGCGAGGCGGGCGCTTCCCGCTCAGCCGACGGTGACGGTCGTGCCGACGTCTTCGCCGAAGCAGACGCGCTTGATGTTCCCGGGCGCCATGCGAAAAACGCGGATCGGCATCCCGTTTTCTCGACAAAGAGTCACCGCGGTCGAGTCCATGACCGCCAGGTGATCGCTCAAAAAGCGATCGTAGCTGACGTGCTGGAACATCGTCGCCTCGGCGTGACGCTTCGGGTCGCGGTCGTAAATGCCTTCGACCTTGGTAGCCTTGAGGAGCGCGTCGGCGCGGATCTCCATCGCGCGCAGCGCCGCGGCCGTGTCCGTCGAAAAATACGGGTTCCCCGTCCCGGCCGCGAAGATCACGACGTGACCGCGGTCGAGGTGACGCATCGCGCGCCGCCGGATGTACGGCTCGGCCACCTGCTTGATCTCGAGGGCCGTCATGACACGGACCGGCACTCCTTCACGCTCGAGCGAGTCTTGAAGCGCGAGCGAGTTGATGACCGTCGCGAGCATGCCCATGTAGTCGCTCTGCGCGCGGTCCATGCCTTCGCTGGCGCCGCGGAGCCCGCGGAAGATATTGCCACCGCCGACCACGATGCTCACCTGGACGCCGGTCTTGTGCACCTCGGCGAGCTCCGAC
>DATBBD010000701.1:0-2268 GCA_036271175.1 Polyangiaceae bacterium
AGTTATCTTGCGAGCGCACGGACTGGTCATCGCGCCGGACGTGCTTGGCGCCCCCGCGGTAGACTAATACAGATCGTGCCGCGGCCCCTCGGCGCGAGTCGTGCGTGCAGCTTTTTAAGCAGCGGTACCGTCGCCCTTATCGCGAAACGTCTGAGCCGGCACCGCGTGTCGGGTCGGGAGGGCGCTCGCGTCGAACGTGTGCCCAGCGAGGCGCAACCGCCCATACTGCCGGTCACGCTCCGAGCGAGGGCCCACGATCGCATCGTCTTGTCGGGGCGCGCCGCGAGTCCGTCGTCTCGCTCCAGTCGCTCCACCGTTCCGCGTTCGTAACTTCCCCCCGCCGCCCGCAGCGGCGTTGCGCCGCGAGGACGGCGTTGGGGGTAAGTCGGCGCCGCTTGGCGGCGACGGATGGTGGCACCCACAGTAGTCGAACTGTTCGTCCCAGTTGGCGTCGCGGCCTTCGCGCGTGAAGTCGAAGAGGTTCCACGAGGGTTCGATGGTGCCGACGTGACGCGGATCTTGATCGGGATCGGACGGCGCGTAGAGGAGCTCGGAGGCCCAGAAGTGGCGCGTGGTGGCGCCGTCGCGCTGGAAGACGTTCAGCATGGGCATGGGCGCGCCGTCGGGGGACTGGCCGAAGTAATCTTTGGGGTAGGTGTTGCCGGCGGCGGAGAGGAGTCGAAGGCGTCGCCAACCGCGTTCTTCGCCGAACGCGAGGAGACGATCGAGCGGCGCTTTGGCGACGACGACGAAGGCCATTCGCGGAGCGACGTGCGGGGCGGCTCCGTCCAATTGATCGAGGAGCGCGGTGCACGACGCGCACGGTCCTTCGTGCAACGCGAGGCGCGCGGTGGTTCCCGTCGTGGGGCCGAGGCGCAGATCGGTCTTTTCGCGCGGGAACATGAAGCTGTAGACGGCGAGCGACGGCTTGCCGTCGAACAGCTCCGAGAAGCGCACGTCGCCGATCGTGCCGTCGGCGCGACGGCCTTGAAAGACGTAGTCCTCCGGAACGACGCCGCCCGGAGGCAGCGCACGGCGCGCGGCGGCCACGGCCTCCATGGTTCGGCGCAACGCGATCTCTTGTTCGAGCAGCCGGTCGCGCGCCTCGCGGTACGCGACGGACTCACCTGGAAATCGGAGGGAGCTCATGGTGCGGAGCTTCCGCCCACGCCGGCACGCGGGCAAGTCTCACTTCCCCCCGCCGCCCGCAGCGGCGTTGCGCCGCGAGGACGGCGTTGGGGGCAAGTCGGCGCCGCTTGGCGGCGACGGATGGGGGCAGCCCTCGCGGCACCTGTTGCAAAGCGCGCCTCCGACCTTAGATTCTGATGCCATGGCGAAATTGAGCGTCGATGTTTGGTCGGATATCGCGTGCCCTTGGTGTTACGTCGGCAAGCGGCGTCTCGAGCGCGCGCTCGCGGAGTTTCCCCACGCGGCGGACGTGAACGTGGTGTGGCATGCGTTCGAGCTCGACCCCGGTGCGCCGAAAGAGCGGGACGCTTCGGTGTCGCACGCGGAGCGTATCGCGAAGAAGTACGGAATGACCGTCGAGCAGGCCGCACGCTCGACTGAGCGGCTGACCGAAACGGCGCGCGGGGAAGGGCTGGCCTTCGACTTCGAGCACATTCGTTCCGGCAACACGTTCGACGCACATCGGCTCGTTCATCTCGGTCACGAGCGCGGCGTCCAGGGAGCAGTGAAAGAGCGCTTCTTGCGCGCTTACTTGGAGGAGGGCGCACTGATGAGCGATCCCGCGACGTTGACACGGCTCGCTGTCGAAGCCGGGCTCGACGAGAACGAGGTCACTGACGTGCTTGCTTCTGACCTGTACTCGAAGGCGGTGCGAGCCGACGAAGCGCGCGCGCAGGAACTCGGAATCAGTGGTGTTCCGTGTTTCGTGCTCGACGGGCGCTTCGCCGTCACGGGCGCGCAATCGCCCGAGGTGATGCTGAGCGCGCTCGAGCACGCGTGGAGCGAACGAGAAGAAGATTCCGCGGAGCTCTCAGAAGGCGCCGTGTGCGGACCCGACGGCTGCTGACGCGATGACCGGTCGTCTCTAACGGATGAGACAGACTACTTCCTTGTCTTTCGGGTGCTCTGTAGTGGCCGCCGGATATGAGCGCTTGGCGCCGGCAGACGCGAGCCAGATCGCAGCCACGAGTACAACCGGAACCAAGAATCCCCACTACCGTTCTCGCCCACGCGGATGCCGCGGTGGTTTGTTCCCGCGGACGGGGCAAGAAGACAACGGGAAAAGGATCGTTGGACGAA
>DATBBD010000702.1:0-12240 GCA_036271175.1 Polyangiaceae bacterium
CGAGGTGTGCATCGGCGATCGCTTTCAGATCGGGAGCGCCCTGTTCGAGATCACCCAACCTCGCGTGACTTGTTATCGAGTCGGCATTCGGATGGACGAGCCTCGGATGGCGTCGTTGCTGACATCCAGCGGGAGGCCGGGGTTCTACTTCCGCGTCCTCGGGGAAGGTGAGGTGGGAGCCGGCGACGAAATCGTGAAGACCGAAGAGGCGAAGGAGCGCATGACCGTCGCAGAGATCAACGCGCTCCTCTATTCGCCCCATCACGCGCCCGATCGACTCGAGCGCGCGCTCGGAGTCGAAGCCCTCTCGCCTGGGTGGCGTTCGTCGTTCGAGGCCTTGCTGCAGAACCGGGGCGCTGGGGCTGGAGACGGTAACGCCGGGCTCAACGCGGAAGCCGCTGCGCGCGCCGCTCCACCCGGCTTTCGGTCACTCACCGTGAGCGCGATCGAGTCGGAATGCGCGGACGTGCTCTCGTTCACGATGCACAGCACGGACGGTCAACCGCTTCACGCGGCTCTACCAGGCCAGTACGTCGTCTTGCGTCTTGCCCGCGCGGCCGGTGCCTCTTCGATTTTTCGCAGCTATTCCCTATCGGGAGCCCCCTCGACCGAGCGCTGGCGAATCAGCGTGAAGAGTGAGCCCAATGGTGCGGCTGGAGATTACTTGCGCGATCACGTCCGAGTGGGCGATGCGCTGGACGTCAGCTCGCCGCGTGGAAGCTTCGTCCTCGAATCCGGACAACGGCCCGTGGTGCTGCTCAGCGCGGGGATCGGCGCAACGCCCGTGCTGGCGATGCTGCACGAACTGGCTCGGGACCACTCCACGCGGTCGGTCTCGTGGATCCATTCGGCGCGCGATCGGCAGCATCATCCCTTCGCCGCCGAAGCTCGCCGCCTCATGCTCGCGATTCCGCACGGCCAAAGTCGTGTCTGTTACAGCCGTCCGGGGCCTGACGATAAGAAAGGCGAGGACTTCGACGTTTCGGGCCACCTGTCGCGCACGGTTCTCGACCAGCTCGGCGTCTTGCCCGAAGCGGACGTCTACATCTGTGGGCCAACTCGTTTCATGGCCGACATGAAGGAGGCGCTGGCAAACCTCGGCGTGGCGCGTGAACGGATCCACTTCGAAATCTTCAACGGCAAGGAGGCGCTGACCCCTGGTGTGCTCAGCGCACCGACGCGAGCTCCGCATCCGCTTGCGGACGATGCCGCCGTGGGTCCTCTCGTGTCGTTCGCGCGGAGCGGCGTCGCCGCGCATTGGAACCCGTCGGCTTACCAGAGCATCCTGGAACTGGCGGAAGCTTGTGACGTCCCGGTTCGCTGGGCTTGTAGAACCGGTGTTTGTCACAATTGCGAGAGCGGGCTGGTTTCCGGCGAAGTCGCTTACGATCCGGAGCCGCTCGAAAGCCCCGCCGACGGAAACCTCCTCTTGTGTTGCTCACGGCCGAGCGGCGACGTCGTCATCGATCTGTAAAAGCGACCGACCACGAAGTGAAACTCAGTGGTATCTCGACAGCGCGGTCGCGTCATAGTCGCGCAGCTCGTCGATGCGCCCTTCACGGACCTTCAGCGCCCACTCCGGGTCCTGCAAGAGTGCGCGGCCGACCGCGACGAGATCGAACTCGCCGCGGTCGAGTCGCTCGATGATTTCGTCGAGCTTGCCCGCTTGGGAGCCTTCGCCGCGGAACGCGCCGGTGAATTCGGACGTGAGCCCGACCGAACCCACGCTGATGGTCGGCAAACCGGACAGCTTCTTCGTCCAGCCGGCGAGGTTCAAACCCTTCGGGCCGTCGACGTCCGGGAACTCGGGCTCGAGGATGCGGCGCTGCGAGCAGTGGATCATGTCGGCGCCCGCGTCGGCCAAGACGCGCACCCAGCGCGCGAGCTCGTCGGGATTTTTCGCCACTTTCGCGGCGTAATCCACCGATTTCCACTGCGAGACGCGGATGATGATCGGCAAATCGCCGACGGCAGCGCGGGAGCGGCGCAGCGTCTCCGCGGCAAACTCGGCGCGTCGCTCGATCGACCCCCCGAAGCGATCCGTCCGCTGATTGGTCACCTCCCAGAAAAACTCGTCGATGAGGTAGGCATGGGCGCCGTGCAGCTCGACGCAGTCGAAGCCGAGCTCTTTCGCAGCGCGCGCCCCGTCGGCGTACGCCTGCGCCATGTCGAGCACTTCCGCCTCGCTCGGCTCTTCGGCGACTTTCTTACCGCGCAGCGTGATCCCCGACGGTCCATCCGAGGGCGCATCGGGGAAGTGACCATGGTTGGGTCTCCGGCTCATGCCTTGATGCCAGAGCTGCGGTCCCATCTTGCCGCCCGCGGCATGCACCGCATCGATGACGCGCTTCCATCCGTCGAGTGCCGGCTCTCCCCAGAACAGCGGAACGTTCGCGTCGTCCGAGCCGCCCTTGCGACGCGTGATCGTCCCTTCCGACAAGATGAGTCCGACGTGCGCCGCTGCGCGCCGCCGGTAATACGCCACGTTCTCGTCGTTCGGAAACCCTCCCGGCGAGCGCGACCGCGTCATCGGCGCCATCACGATGCGGTTCGCGAGCTCGAGCCCGCGGACTTTGAACGGCTTGAAGAACGGAGATGCGTCGGCCACGGTGGATTCCTTTTCCGTCTCCTACTTCATGCCGAGCCGGACGCCCATCACGTTGTGGGTGCCTCCACCCGCGCCTCCTCGGCGGGTCAATATCCGGCCAATCGAGTGGTCGGAAGCGACGTCACCCGCCTGCGGCGGCGCGACCTCCTCCAAAGTCGTGCTCGCCGCCGCAACGGCGCCTCCGCGCGCCCGGAGGAGGTCGGTCGCTCCCTTTGGCGCGCTCCTTGCTGCTCTTGGCGGCACAAGGAGACATGTGCCAATGCTGTGCCGCGGATCTCGCGCGTCGTTCGTGCGAATGGGGGGGATCGTCGTTGCAGGGGTGGTCTTCGGTACCGCGTGCGGCGGTTCGACGACGGGGTCATCGGGCGCGCCGATCTCGGGCGCGACCGGAGGCTCGAGCGGAACCGGCGGAACCGTTGCGACCGGCGGAACCGTTGCGACCGGCGGAACCGTTGCAACCGGCGGTAGCGGTCCAACACACCCGCTCGGGCCTCCGACGTCGCATCGGCCGACCGTCGACGTGTGCTCGCGCGATCGCGGCGCGATCCTGTCACAAGACGGCGGTTCGGCTCCGGCGGCGTCCGACGGCGGCTTTGGACCCCTCGGTTGCGTCTCCGACTCGCAATGCACGGCGGGCACGAACGGGCGTTGCGAACAGCTCCACTTCGGCCTCGTATTTCCGAACTCGTCGTGCACGTACGACGAGTGCTTCACGGACTCCGATTGTAAGGGTGCGTTCGCGGCCTGCATTTGCGGCGCGCTGTTTTCGGGAAGTGGCGAACCCAACTCGCGCGACGGAAACACGTGCGTGACGGGCAATTGCCGCGTCGATGCCGACTGCGGAACACACGGCTATTGCTCGCTCAGCGTCGACTACGGATACTGCAGCGCCGTCACTACGCCCCTCGGTCTCTATTGTCATACGGCGGAAGACGACTGCACCGTCGACGCGGATTGCTATGGGCGCGGGAATTATACTCCGCCAGGTAGTCCGAGTTGCGCGTACTCGACCGTGCTCGGCAAGTGGGCGTGCGTCTCGGAAGGCGGCTGCGCCGGGTGACGCTGGCGCTCAGTGACGGCGGGTCAGTGCACGCGCACTCTGGATCGCTGAAATGAGCCCTTTCGGCAATATTCTTCGAGCCCACGTTTCCACGCGCTGCCGACGAAAATCCGCGGCCGGCGCGGTCTCTCCGGGGCGCTTGCGAAACAACGTCGTGTGCGGCGCGCTCTGCTCGGCCTGCGGTCGCTCCGCCGAGTAATAGTAAAACGCGAGCGACTTCCGCGTCACCGACTCCGGGCATTGGAGCGGTTCGGGGTGGCCGTGAAAGGAGTCGTCCGTCGTGTTGAAAATGACGCAACGATTCAGAATCGGCGCCACGCGCTTCACGCGGTGCTTCATCTCTCGGTCCCAAAATTCGAGGTGCCCGCCGTACTCTTCCTGCCATTCATCGTTCAGGTAGAGGAGAGCATTGATGCGCCGGTGAAGGCCGAGGCGCTCGTAGTAGTTGAAGTCGGCGTGGACGCCGAGCTTGCCCGAGCGCCGAATTTGATGGAGGCCGCCACCCCTGAAATGGGGGTCGGGAATGAGCCCGCGAATGCCGGTGAGTGTCTCCAGGAACTCGGTGAAAATCGACGAGTTGAAGGCGTACATCACTTGGCGCGTGAAGAGAGGGAATGCTTCCTCGTCTTCCGTCGAGAGCTTCGTCTCGACGTAGCGATCGGCGCGTCGCCACGCGATGGCCTCCGGTGACGGGAATTCGCCCGCGACTTGGCGGACCACGTCACTCGGCAAAAATTCGTCGATGACGGCGTGCGGGAACGGCTCCGCGGCTCGATACCCCGGCTCCAGCTGCTCGGCCCGCTCGCGCATCGCGCGTCGTTCGAAAAAAAATGAGGACACGGCCCGCCTTTTTTAGGCGATCGCACCTGACGAAGCAATTCGAACGAGGCGCGAGCGACTCGGACCGCGTCATCCTTGCGGCGTGCAATACGTTCCGGCGAAGACGCCCGACCACAGCACGCTGCCGTCCGATTGCGTTCGCACGCCGGGTTCGATGGGTCTGCCGCCGTAGGTGGGGTTCCAGAAGTCGTGGACTGGCGCGGGAGCCGACGCTTTCGCCTCGTGCAGCATGAGCGAACTAAAGCCGGTTTGTGCTCTCGTGACGTCGAGCGTGCCGCTCGAGTCGATCTCGAGACCGACCGACAGGGGCGACACGTCGGAGCGCGTTCGTTGCCAGAGCAGCGAGCCATCATCGGCGTCGAGGACGCCCACCAACAACTCCGACGACGACGAGCGAGTGAAGCCGCCGACGGCGAGCCACGGCGCTCGGGCGCTCACGGCACTGATCGAGTTGCCGAGCCCCACGCTAAAGGTCGACCGGACCGCGAAGTTGCTCGCTTGAAACGTGATGTAATCGCTGACGGTCGAGTCCACGGAAACGTAGGCAAGCGCGACGTGGTCGTTTGCGAGGACGGCCACGCTGACGAGCTCGTCGTTCGTGACGTACCGACCCTCGGTCAGGATGGCACCCGATGGCGAGAGCCACCGCTCGACGACGAAACTCCCGTCGCCACCGTCGGCGTAGGAGTCGTACACGGAGCTCGCGACGAACACTTTACCGGCGTCGTCGACGTCGACGTCCGTAATGTCCGCGGAATCGACCCCTGTCGGATCGATCCATTCCTTGCCGTTCACGAACAAGGCGGTGGTCGTAAAGCCGGTCGACACGTCGGCGTATCGCGCCAAGATCGCGAGGGTTCCGCCGCGCGACACGGCGCGAGCAATGCTGACGAAATGGCGACCGGCGGGCAATGGCGGCGACGCGAACGCCGTGCAGCCCGTTGTCGCGGGACCGGTCACCAAGTAGTCGTCGCTCTCGGCGCTGGCGCGTGTGAGCAGGGACGCGAAGCCGTCGGAGCCCGAAATCGGATAGGCCCGCTTCAATGTCCAGAGACCCGACGGGTCCGTCGGAAGCCACTCGGTGAGCACCCCGCACTCGCTCGGAGCAGCCACCTGAAAACATGGCGGCGCGATCGAATGGGGTCCACCGTCGAATATCGGAACCGGTGCAACGGCGGCGTCCCACGCCGGCGGCGGCGCGCTCTTGCCGGCATCGATGTGCTGAGTGAACACCGCTCCTCCGCCGCAGTCCGACGTCGCTGCGCGGCCGCCTGACGAAAGGATTGCTCCCCCGACGCCGGTGCCGCCGGTGTTCGTCGCGACGCTGCCCGAACCGCCGAACCCCGCGCTCGCGACGAAGACGCCGCCCGCCCCAGCGTCGCCATCGCTGTGCTCGACCACTCTGCCGCAGCCCACGACGCCCGCGACGATTCCGAAGCTCGTCCACCCGACTGCGAACACCCGCACCGCGCTCCTCATTTCGGCCGTTCGACGCGCACCCTCGATCGCCCGTTCAAACGCACGATAGCCCCCGCTCGCCGGAATGCAGGCGAAAACCACTCGTGTCTGCGCCGACCTCCGGCGTCAGGGTGCCCCACCCAAAAAAATCAACCGCAGTTGGCCCCGAAGGTCCTCCGACGTGGCCGCCAGTGCGAAGATCACGTGATCGCTGAACGGAGCTCGATCACGCGAGCGATCCCGAAGCCGGTCGAAGCGATGAGCGCGAGGGTGAGGATGCCTCCACCCGCGCCTCCTCGGCGGGTCGAGTTCCGGCCATGCGAGTGGTCGGAAGTGACGCTGCCCGCCTGCGGCGGCGCGACCTCCTCCAAGGTCGTGCTCGTCGCCGCAACGCCGGCTGCGCGCGACCGGAGAAGGTTCATCGCCGTCGCGGCGCGCGCCGGTGGCATTTGCGAACACGCCTGCTGCGCCGTGAACCGCGCTTGAACGCCGGCATGGTGAGGGCTAGGCTGCGGGCCCCTTCGACCTTCGTCGTCGCCATGAAACGCCTCGCGATCTTCGCCCACTACGACGACCGACGCGAGGTGAAGCGCTACGTGCTCTTTCACCTCCGGGCGCTGCGCGAGGTGTGCGATGCCGTCGTCTTCGTTTCGACGGCTGCGCTGTCGGACGCCGAACTCGACAAGGTGCGCCCGCTCTGCGCGCGCGCCTTCACGCGGGAAAACGTCGGATACGATTTCGCGATGTGGAAGGACGGCATCGAGTGCATCACCGTCGACGACTGGGACGAGCTGGTCCTGACGAACTCGAGTGTGCTCGGCCCGATCTGGCCGCTCGCCGACTCGTTCGCGCGGATGGACGCCGGTCCGCCGTGCGATTTCTGGGGCATGACCGAAAGCACGACGTTTTCTTGGCACCTCCAGACGTACTTCGTCGTGCTTCGCACGCGGCTTCTGCGCTCCGAGTCGTTCCGGCGCTTCTTCCGCGGCGTCGTTGCGCAGGACGACAAGCGCCTCGTAATCGAAGACTACGAGGTCGGACTGAGCTCGTTTCTGGTTCGAGAAGGCTTCCGCGGTCGAGCCCTGGTGCCGCGGGCGTCGATCCCGCGACACCCGATAAAACGTTTCCTTCGCCCGAACTTCAATCCGCCCATCTCGCGGCCGCTAGAACTCTTGAAGCAGAAGATGCCGTACGTGAAGCTCCTGCTTCTCCGAGAAAATCCCCGCAACTTGCCGCTCGAGCCCGTTTTTGCCGCGATGGACGCCGCGGGGTTCGAGCGGTCGCTCATCGAAATCGACGCGCGGCCACCGGACTTCGCGCGACGGCGTTTCCCATTCTGGTTCGCGCGCCCCTGGTCGAAACCACGCCGCTGACCGCCGACCGCGGCGGCCATCGCGACGGTGTTCGGCGTGCGCTCCGGCGCCTCACCCGGAGTGCTCGGCTCGAGCGTTTTGTCTCAAGGCGGGCGGAGAAAGTGGCCTCGAGTGTCCGGAGTGATGGCTCTCGTGTCCTCTGCTGGCGCGCTTCGATCGGCTAAGCTCGCGTCGCTGCCCCCTGTCGGGTGCCGCTTTGCGCGTGAGGGACTTTCGCACCATGCGGTTACGACATTTCGGGCTCCCGTTGACGCTTGCGACGTTCGTGGGGTGCGGCGCGGACCCGACGTCTTCCGGTGATGCACCGGCAATTGGTTCCGTCACGGCGGCTGCGGCAAGTTGTCAGAGTTACGTGGGCACCATCGACGAACAAGTTCAGGCAGGGCGTGCGTACGAGCAGGACACGGCCTTCTTCATCTGGACCTTGCCGGCTTACTACGCGACGGGCAGCAAAGAGCTCATCGGTTCTTCTCCGACCCAGACGGTGACCCTGTATCCGGAGCAAGGCGGTTTCACGACGAACGCGGCGCTCTGTCAGCCGTCCCAGTGCGGTGACGGTGTCCTCGAGTCTCCCGTAGAGGAATGCGACGGCTCGTTGTTCCCGCCGGACGTCGCTCCCGCCGGTTCGGCGCCCGCGTGCGCGCAGTTCTCCACGAACTATGGGTCCGGGAACGTCAAATGCGGGGCGGATTGCCAATACGATCTGTCGGACTGCAAGGCGACGGTGTGCGGCAACGGCAAGGCCGAAGGGGACGAAGTGTGCGACGGTCAGGACGTCCGGGGAAACACCTGCCAGGACGATCTCGGCGATGGTCTCTTCACGGGCGGTCAGCTCAAGTGCAAGAGCGATTGCAGTGGGTACGACGTTTCGAGCTGCATTGGTGCCTGCGGAAACGGTGTTCTCGATCCCGGCGAGGACTGCGACGGAAAGCTCCTCAGCTCCGACTTCGCCGGAAAGACGTGTGCGAGCTTCACGAATCCCGCTCCGGCTTTTCCCTTTGCGAACACGTTGCCGTACGTCGCAGGGCCACTCCCCTGCGACAATCATTGCAAAGTGAACACGAACTTCTGCGCATCCGCACCCGGCTGCTACTACGTTTACACGGCATCGAGGACACTCAGCATCGCGTGCCACTGAGTGAGTTGAGCCCTCGATTCCGAACCGCGGACGCTGACGCAGGTCGTTCCGTCCCGGAAACCGTTTACGGCGCCGGCCCCAACCACCACTCGACCAACTCCGAGGCACGCGCGAACGGTCGAAGGTGACGTCCGTGCGCGTCGCGACTTCTTCGAAGCACGCCTGGATGTGCAGGTAGTCGTCGGTGACGTCGTTCGGGTGGTCGCCGACGGTCCAGGTAACGGCATATCCGCCCACGAGACCCGCAGTGATTGCCCCGCCGATCGCAAAACCGACAACGACTGGATGCTTCCGAGTCGCCGGCGCCGGTGACTTTCGGCAGAGGACGCAACCGCTCGTCGCCGACGGATCGAAGCGCCGCGACCGCTGCCCCCGCAACGGCATCGCTCGCCCTCGTGCGATTCGATGGAAGGAACGGAGCGTCAGTGTTCAACGATCGCGCGGAGCGATGCTGTGAGGAGGCGAGGGAGGGGGGCGACCGCTGTTCGAGGCGAAGCCGCCGCGTTGCCTCGGCGAAGCGTGTCGTCCCCACGTCGTGCCCGGCGGCGGCCGAGTTCGGGAGCCCCCGCGACCGCTGCCCCCGCAACGGCATCGCTCGCCCTCGTGCGATTCGATGGAAGGAACGGAGCCGTCAGTGTTCAACGATCGCGCGGAACGATGCTGTGAGGAGGCGAGGGAGGGGGGCGACCGCTGTTCGAGGCGAAGCCGCCGCGTTGCTTCGGCGAAGCGTGTCGTCCCCACGTCGTGCCCGGCGGCGGCCGAGTTCGGGACCCCGCGACCGCTGCCCCCGCAACGGCATCGCTCCGCGCCGCGACGTAAAAAGTGTCGGCGGAGAGGGAGGGATTCGAACCCTCGGTAGGCTTTCACCTACGCCCGCTTAGCAAGCGGGTACCTTCGGCCACTCGGTCACCTCTCCGGAGGGTCGGCACAGTACCTAAGCCGCGGGCTCCGTCAAGCGCTGGTCGTTGGCCGCCGAGTCCGGGTTAGATTCGCGCGGTCGGCGAAGGATGCCGACGCCGCATGGCTTCCCTCGACGAGCCCGACGACGTTGCCCGCGCCTGGCACGGACCCTTTGCCCGGCGCTTCTTCGCCGGCGTCGCCGCGTTCTACTTCGCGTGCATCTGGCTCGACGCCGCGGGCAGCGATCTCTACTGGAGCCTCGTTCCGAGCACGATCACCTATTTCACGCAAGTCGCAGCGCTCTTTCCGAACGCGGCGGTGGCGATCATCGAGTACCGCGTCGAGGGCTGGGATTGTGCAGAGAAGCGCTGGACGGAGATCGATCCGCGGCCCGATTTTCCGATGAATGCGGACAACAAGGAGAACCGCTTCGATCGCACGCTCCATTTTTTCCGTCAAAATCGCGTGGTGATGCGCGCGCTCGACGAGTTCTTGGTCGAGCGACACGACGCGCGTGCGCGCGAAGGGGAAGAGCCGGTGGGGTCGATCGGCGGTATCCGAACCATGAGCATTCGCGTCCCGCTTCCGAGCCCGGGTGAGAAGATCGAGCCGTACGCCCGACTTCCCGCGGACGCCTATCCGGCGAGCGAACGCCACTATTTCTACTTCACGCCGACGTCGCGCAGGGAAGCGCGTTGTGGTGGCTCCGTACCTTCCGGTGGCGAGTAACGATGACGTTCGGCGATTGGCTCGACGAGCCGCAACCCATCCTTCGGCTCGAGCTCACGCGGATCCTCGCGCCGCTCGCGATCTTGGGGTTTTTATCGTCGCGTCTCGTCGCTGTCGACGAGTGGGTCGGCGACGGCGGCTTCCGTCTCCCCGACTTTCACGATGTCGCGCGGCATCCCATCGACGTGCCGGCGTTGACGGGCGGCGCTCCGACGCTCTTCGCCGCGGTCGTCGTCGTCGCGGCGCTCGCGGTCTCCGTCGGGTTCCATCCTCGAAAGGCGGCGCTGGTGCTCGGTCTCGCGGTCGTCTACGCCGCGCTCGGAGATCGACTTTCGACCTTCACCGTGACGAAGATCACGCCGGCCATCGCCTTCGCTCTCGCGGCGAGCCCGTGCGGCTCCGCTTACAGCCTGCAGAGTTGGCTGAGGCGTCGCGCCGACCCCGCGTTTCGCTCACCCGCCCACGTCGCTGGCGGTTCCGTCCGATTCTTCCAGGTCTTTCTTTGCACGATGTACGGCGCTTCCGGCCTCGCGAAGATGCGGGGCGATTGGCTCAATCACCCGCTCGTCCTCTGGACGCATTTGCACGACAATCAGCAGACGCGATTTTCCGTGTTCATGGCGAACACGATGCCCGGGGCAGGCTGGAACCTGGCGCAAGGTGCGGTGCTGCTCTTCGAGGTGTTGGCGCCGCTGTGGTTTCTGTTCCCTCGAACGAGGACGCCCGCCCTCATTTTTGCGCTCGGAATGCACGCCTTCATCGGCGCATCCTTCTGGCCCGTGCGTTGGTTCGCGCTCCTCATGAGCTCGCTTCTGCTCGGAGCATTCTTGCCCGAGCGAGTCCTCGAACGGAATTGAGCTCGAGTCGCGCCTACGGGCAAAACGGTTGGCTGTTGTCGTTCCCGTTGCAGGCGCACTGCCCGACGCACGCGCAAGGCAGCGAGCATTTGGGGCATTGGCTCAGACACGTGCACGCCGTCCCGAACCGCGTGGAGAACGCGGTCGCTTTGCAGACGGGGAGCTTCGTGTCGTTGAAAATGCTGAGCGCGCCGCCCATCGACGCGAGCGCGGCCAAGCCGTCGAGGTCCGTCACCGACGTCGCGCCGATGATGCGGAGACTGCCGCCCACCGACGTGAGCGCTCCCACGCCGGAGAAATTAGGGAGCGACGGGACATCCTCGAGCACGAGATCGCCGCCGACGTTCTGAAGTCCGGACACCCCCTGAAGACTCGTGAGCGCCGGGGCGGTGGCGATGTCGAGATCGCTGACGAGCGACGTGACGCCTTCGAGCCCGTGCAGCGACGTGAGGCCGGTGACATCCCGATCGCGCGGAGGCGGAAGACGTCGTTCAAGACACGTTCTTGGATGCGTTCTCGCAGCTGCGCGGCGTCGCCGTTCCCGAGTCGTTGAAAGGGTGGCTCGCGGGCATCGCCGTGCACAAGGTGCACCGGAGGTTCCGCAGGCGCCGTTTGAAAGCGCTCCTCGGACGGGCGCATGTGCTGGAAGATACCGTGCTCGCCGCGTCCGGTCGTTCGAGTACGTCGGCGGAGCTCATGGCGGAGCTCGCTCTGGTCGACGCGGCGCTCCACCGGGTGCCGGACGTCGATCGCGCGGCGTGGATGCTTCGCTACGTCGAGGGCTACGTGCTCGACGACGTCGCTCGCCTCTGCCATTGTTCAGTCGCAACCGCGAAGCGCCGCATCGGGCGTGCTCGTCGCGTCGTACGCATTCACGTCGACCTCGACGACGCCGAGGAGACGGTCGATGACTAGAGAGCGTCTCAAAGTGCCGATCGTCTCGTTACTCGACGACCGCCTTCCCGAGAGCCATCGGTGTATCTGGCACTGTACCCGAACGGCCGTCGGTTGGACGATGTCAGGCGATGGGCACGTTACGGGCTCTGACCTCGCTGGTTGCCATATCGCTCGTGACGCTCGTGTCCGCCGAGGCGCGCGCGGAAGACACCGGTACGGTCAGCGTCCGGGGCGTTTGCATGCCTCCCGGCACATCGGGTCCCGAGGTGCTCCGCATCCTCCAAGCGGAGCTCGCGCCGAGTCGCGTGCGAATGGTCGACGACAGCCCGACCCCTCGCGGTGATCACGATGTGGTGCTGAGCATCGCCGATTGCAGCGAA
>DATBBD010000703.1:0-10922 GCA_036271175.1 Polyangiaceae bacterium
GCGAGATCCGCGGGTCGAGCAACGAGCGGGGCGAGGCGCGCCGTGAGCGCGCGCATGTCCCAGCGCGCCGGGATCTTCGCGACGGAGACGGCGATGACGATCGCCGCGAGCGCGACGAGCACGAGCTGCACCACGCCGACCGCGTAGAGCCTGAAGAGGAGACGGCCCCACGCCGGGCGGTTCATCGTTCGTCCGGAGTCAGCATGTACCCGACGCCACGGATCGTCTTCAAGAGACGCGGCGTCCGCGGGTCGTCGCCGAGCTTGTGCCGGAGCCGGGACACGTGGACGTCGATCGATCGATCGAAGGCATCTTCTGCGGAGCCGTGCACGAGCTCGAGCAGTTGTTCGCGCCCGAGCACCCGTCCGGCGCGCTCGGCGAGGACGCGGAGCAGCGCGAACTCGTACGTGGTGAGCGCGAGCCGCTCGCCGCGAAGGGTCGCGGTCATCGTCGAGGCATCGACGACGAGCTCGCCGACTTCGATGCGCGTCGATTGCGGGCCGGCTTTGCCGCGCGCGCGCCGGGCGTGGGCCCGCACGCGAGCGAGCAATTCGCGGGACGAAAAGGGCTTGCTCACGTAGTCGTCCGCGCCGCCCTCGAGACCCATGACGCGATCGGCTTCTTCGCCGCGTGCGGTGACCATGATGATCGGGACGTCCGCGCGCTCACGAAGACGGCGGCACACTTCGAGACCGTCGGCGCCCGGGAGCATCAAATCGAGGAGCACGACGTCCGGGCGTACGCGAAGTACTTCCGCCACCGCGAGATCGCCGCGCGAGACCACCACGACGTCCACGCCGTGCGACGTCAGGTATTGAGAGGTGAGTCGCGCGAGCCGCTCGTCGTCCTCCACGTAGACGACCGTGACGGTCGCTCCGGCGTCTTTCATGTCGGAGGTGTCGGGCGGCGACACGGCTTTCATCCGATCGGAGGATGACACCCGGCTGCTGCCTTGGGGAGCCGGCATCGCCGGCGCGACCGGCCGGGGCGTGCGCTCCGACGTGGTGGCAGAGGCCGTCGCGCGGGCGACCGAGGTGAGAAGAGGGCTTTTTTCGAACGGCTTTCGCGAACCCAAGGTCATGATGATGACTCTGACGCCCGCGTACCGAGCGCGCGTTGCGCCCGTGTGTCGATTTGTTAAGCGGCCCGCGCCGGCGTTCCGCGACTACAGCAACGTGCCGCGCAAAATGATGCTGGCGACCGTGAAGTAGATGACGAGGCCGGTCACGTCGACGAGGGTCGCGACGAAGGGCGCCGACGCGCTCGCCGGGTCGAACCCGAGCTTCTTCAAAATGAACGGCAAGAGCGAGCCGGCGACCGTGCCGAACAGGACGACGCCGATCAAGCTGCCCCACACCGTGAACGCGATGCGCAGGTATTGCGGGCCGTAGAGCGGACTCACCATTTGCCAGAGCACGATGCGCGCGAACCCGATGCAACCGAGAAAGAATCCGAGGGTCACGCCGGCGGCGAGCTCGCGACGCGCGACTCGCCACCAATCGCGGAGCCGAACCTCGTCGAGCGCCATGGCGCGAATGACGAGCGTAGTGGCCTGAGAGCCCGAATTGCCGCCGCTCGAAATGATGAGCGGTACGAATAGCGCGAGCACGACGGCCTTGGCGATTTCGTCTTCGAAGTAGGCCATGGCGCTCGCGGTGAGCATCTCGCCGAGGAAAAGTGCCGCGAGCCAACCGCCGCGCTTCTTCACCATGCTCCAGAGCTCGACGCTCAGGTACGGCGCGTCGAGGGCCTCCATACCGCCGATCTTCTGGATGTCTTCGGTAGCCTCTTCCTGGACGACGTCGACGATGTCGTCGAGGGTGACGATGCCCTGGACGCGATTTTCGGCGTCGACCACCGGGATCGCGATCAAGTCGTGGTCGGCGAAGAGCCGGCTCACCGATTCTTGGTCTTGATCGGCGTGCACGCAGACGACCTGCTCTTGCATGACGTCGCGGACCTTGGTGTTGGTCGGCGCGGCGAAGAGCTCGCGGAACGACACCACGCCGAGCAGGTGCTGCTGCTCGTCGAGGACGTACACGTAGTAGATGGTCTCGAGGAGCCGTTCGCGGGCTTGCTTCTTGAGGTACGCGATCGCTTCGTCGACCGTCATGTCCGGCCGTACCCGCGCGTAACGCGGATTCATGAGCCCGCCGGCCGCGTCTTCGGCGTAGGCGAGGAGCGCGCGCACTTCCTTGCGCGTCGGCAAATCGAGGAGCCCGAGGAGCGCTTCGCGCTGTTCCGGGGGCACTTGCTGGACCAAGTCGGCCGCGTCGTCGGGCGCGAGGAGCCGCATCCACGAGCGGCGGCTATGAACCGGAAGGACGGTCAGGAGCTCGGCTTGATCGCGCGCGGGCATCGAGAGGAAGAAATCTTCCGCTTCGGCCTGCGCGAGCATGCGAAAGCCCTGTATCCGATCGTCGACGGAGAGGACGGGCCACGCGTCGCGCAGATCGTCGGCCGAGAGCCCTGGCTCGTCGGGAACTTCCTCTTGTGTCGTCATTCGGCGCTCCGATTCGCGGGAGGCCTACCACGGCCCTAGCGCGTCGCGGAATCTACGCGATCGAGCCACGCCGAAAGCCGCGCTCGACTCGCGATCCCATCGGCGCGGAAGCCGGTGTCGGGCAAGCGCATCGAGTGGAGTTGCCCGAAGAGACCGATGTCCGCCGCGCTCGCCTTCGGGCCGAGCCAGAACCCCGATTCGGGGGCGCGCGCGTCGAGCGCGTCGAGCACCCGGCCAAGCCGTTCCTCGCAGGCCGCGAGGCCGCCCCGAATGAAGTCACGAGCCGCCAAGGTCTTGTGCATCTTGCTCCGGATCATCGAGGCGATGACGTCGCGGATCACCGGCGGAAAACTGCCGAAAAAGCCCTTTTTCACCACCGGCCAGCCACGGTCGTCGACCCAGCGGGTGGCGAGCACCTGGGGATAGAGCGCGGTGTCGGCAAACTCTTCCCAGAGCCAGGCCTCGCCGACCCCGCGAGCATCGAGACCCCCGGTCATCGACCCCGGGGCGAGTGCTTCGATGCGGTGGAGAATGCGTGTCGAATCGGCGACGTTTTCGGAGTCGACCGCGAGCACCGGGAGCTGACCCGTCGGGTTCAGACCCTTGATGCTCGTCATGGGGACCTGCTTCATCTCGAAGGGGAGCTTCGCGAGCTTCAAGGCGCGCTCCACCGTCAGCACGAACGGCGAGAAGGACGCCCAGCCGTCCCGTCCCGTCGAGGCCGGGAAGTCGTAGAGGACGAGCTTCGGCGATGAACCTTGCATCACCGAGCAATAGGCGAAGTCGCAGACGAAGTCAGCTTTCGGGGGATGCCGTTCGCGCTATTCGACGTCGAGCGCGCGGCGCGACGGACGGTGTCCGACACCAAGTCGCAACGCGGCGACGAGGAGCGTCGCGATCAGGACCGCCGTGGCGTGCTGCCAGAACGCCGACTTTGCCCAGCCGCCGTGCGCGAGCGGAACCAGGATCGCGCCGGTTACATAAAAGAAGGCGGGCACGACGAAATCACTCGCCGAAAAGGCGAAGACCCTCGCGGTCGGCCGGGCGCGCGTCGAGACGCGGCGACCGAACACGAAGAGCAGCGACAGCGACGACAGATAGACGATGACGCCCTCGAGACGATGGGCCTGCGCGGCCCCGAGCAGGTGACCCGGTACGCCGTGAAGGTGCAGGGCGATGCCGATCCGGATCCGAACGGCATTGACGACGAGCGTCGCCGCGTAGGCGCACACGATGCTTCCCACCGTCCACGCGAGCTTGCCGGAAAGTCGGGGGATGGTGCGGATGAACCCGAGGACCAGGAGGCAGCTCGCGATGATGAAAAAGTTCACACCGGCACACGCGGGCGTGATGATCGTCGCAAGCGAGTCGTTCACGTAACCGACGCCCCGCTCGGCGACGAAGGGCGCGCGAGTGAAGGACGAGACGAGCGCAGCGGTCGGCCCGAGGATCCACCGAAGATCCTCGGGCGTCGCGGTCGAATAGAATCGCTTCAGCGCGTACGCCAGAACGAGAACGGCGCCCCCGATGCCGGCGTCCCACGGCGAGATAGCGAGCGAGACCTTAGACGGCATCAAGTTCGCTCCGAGGTGCGCGGCGTGACTTGCCGGGTTCACTGCGCGAGCTCCACGCGGCGCGGCCGCGTGAGCGACGTCAGGGCGAACAGGGTGAGCGCGGCGAGCGCGAGGAGCCAGAGCTCGGGTTCGTCCGCTCCTTGCATCGGGGTGCCGACTGCGTCCGCCGAGACGCCTTCGGGGAGCGGGAGCGGCTGCGCGACGTCCATGCCGGGCGTCGACGTGCGCACGACTTCCGACACCGCGATGAACGACGTGTAGGCCGTCAGCAGATTGTATTTGAGCCCTAGCGCGGTGATGCCGGCCTTGTCGGCGTCGGTGGGCTCACCGAACCCGAAATCGGACAGGTTGCCGATGCGGCTCCGCGCCCAGAGAAAGGTGAGTGCCCGATTTTCCGGTCGCGGCACGGTCTGCGACACGTCGAACCGCTGTTCGTACGGGCCGGTGCCGCCGATGCCGCTGACGGTGATCGTGCCCTTGGCGGCGCCCCGGTATTTGCCGAACACGATGACCGGCCGCGCCGCGAACACGTCGGGGATCGCGACGGGATCCACGTCGTAAGCGTCGAAGCCGTCGTACTTCGCTTTCACCTGGGTGAGCACCGGCGCGCCGATGTAGTCGCGGAAACGCGCGGCGGCTTTCGGCGCCTCGCTCGGATCGGTGACGACGAACGGCTCACCCTGGCCCGCCTTCGCGATGCCTTCGATGAGGTAGCGATTGACGCTCGTGCCGATGCCGAACGAAAAGACGTTCGCGTCGCCGAGGTGCGAGCGCACCAGATCGATCGCGCCCTTGTCGGCCTCGATGTAGCCGTCGGTCATGACGACGAACGTGCGCGACATCTTCGTCTCTTGCGGTAGACCGAGCGCAGTCTGAAGCGCCGGCAAGAGCTCCGTTCCGCCGCCGCCGCGTTCCTTGTCGATGGCCTTGAGTGCGGCCGCGACGTTCTCCGGAGACGCCGACATCGACTTCGGGGCGATCAGGTAGGACGCGCCGGAAAAGAGGAGGACGTTGAACTTGTCGACGGGGCGCAGCGTGCCGGCCAATTCGCGAAGGACGCGCTTCGCCGTATCGAGCGGAAACCCTTCCATGCTGCCCGAGACGTCGAGGACGAAGACGTATTCGCGCGGCGGAATCTGTTCAGGGCGAACCCGCGCGGGCGGCTCGACCACGACGGAGAAAAACTTCTCGGTGCCGCCGTCGAAGAGCGAGAGCCCGGATTGAATCGCGTCACCGGCGAGCGCGTAGTTCAAGATGAAGTCACGATTGCCCCCGTTTTTCTCCGAACCATCGAGAGAAAATTTCGCGAAATTGGCGTTCTCCCAGGTCTCGCCGATCTGATGCGAGGGGCTCGCGATTTTTCGCACCGGGATGCCTTCGGACAAGGTGCCCGCAAGCTCGAACGTGCTCGTCGGGGCCTTGCCTTCGGCGAGATACGGGCTCTCGACGAATTTATCGGCCCTCGGCGCCCGCAATGCAGGCTCGTTCGAGTAGCGCGGCCCAACCACCGTCGGATATACGAATTCGTAAGTGCCGTCGGTCGGAACGAGGAGCTCCGTGTAGCGAAGCGTCACGTCGATGTGATCGCCGGGCATCACGTTGGCGACGCTCATGGTGAACACGTTCGGGCGGTCTTGCTCGAGGAGCGCCGCGTTCTTGCCGGCTTCCTTGTGCGCCTCGTATTCCTTCTTCGCCTGCTCGCGCTCCTTGATCTTCGCTTCGTAGGCGCGGTTGCCGATCACCATGCGCATCCCGTGCACGGCGGCGCGCGTGGACGCGGGGAACACGTATTTCGCGCTGATCGGTCGCTTGCCGTCGTTCTTGTAGCGCTGGGTCACGGTGACGTCGGCGATGACGCCGGCCACGGCGACGTCGACGTGCGTGTCTTCGAGCGGAAGCTGGTCGAGCTTCGGGTCGCCCCCTTCGACGAAGAAGTACGGAGACAGCGTCTTGTCGGGGTCGCGAGGCGCGTCGCTCGCGGCTCGTGCCCCACTCGAAAATGCGAAGAGAACGCCCACTGCGACGATGCCCGCTTTCAATCGTTCGAAGCCACTCATCGATACTCCTTGGCGCGACCCTGGCGAGTCGCGTGGGAGCCCTTGGTGCAACGGGTGTGCGCGCACGCGAATCTCATCGCCATCTCATGAAGAACCGAATAGATCCGCGTGTTCACACGACTTGTCCCGCGCCGATGCGAAGCGTCGCGGTGTCGCGCCCACCACGTTACCGAGTCTCGCCGGACACGCCTTGAACGGACCGTTGGCTTCCATCAAGATGGAAGATTGCGGACGGAAAGGCCCCTCGATGAAGCGACTCGTTCTTTGGTCAGGCCTGCTCCCCTTGGGCGCACTGCTGGCGTGCTCGTCGTCGAACGACGCCGGTAAAGGCGCGAACGGCGGCGGCGCGGCATCGGGTGCCGGCGGGGGCGGCGTGCTTTTCGGCTCCGGCGGCCAAGGAGCGAGCGCCGGTTCCGGCGCCGGAGCAGTCGCGGGGAGCGGATCGCTCGCCGACGGTGGCCTCGCGGATCTGAGGAACGCCGCGTGCGCCAAGGACAGTGCCGCGACCGAAGCCTTGCCGTCGGTGATCGAGTTCGTCATCGACACCAGCGGGTCGATGAACGACAAAGCGCCGGGGACCAATCAGTCCAAGTGGGTCGTGACGCGGAACGCGCTCCGGACGGCGATGGACGCGCTCCCGCCGACGACCGCGGTCGGCGCTTTGTACTTCCCGGCGATGGACACGACCGTGAGCACGCCCGCGGGCGACATGACCGATCCGCCGCGCGACCCGAGCGCATGTGTGAACATGAACGGCGACGTGCCGATCGCACCGCTCGGCGCCGCGGGTTCGATGCAGCGCACCGCGATCACCAATTCGTTGAACGCCGCGAAGCCGGCGGGGGGAACGCCGACCGACGACGCGTACGTGCTGGCCACGACCGCGCTGAAGGCCGCGACGTTCCCCGGCAATCGGTATCTGGTGCTCATCACCGACGGGCAGCCGACGTTCTTGTCCGGCTGCCGGGGCACGGGCAACACCAGCGACGCGGTCGATCCGCGTCCGATCATCGCCGACGTGACCACCGCGATGAGTGCGGGGTTGAAGACGTTCATCATCGGCTCACCGGGCAGCGAGCAAGTCGGCGTTCCGATCTTCGCCGACGCGCGCACGTGGCTCTCGATGGCCGCGCAAGCCGGCGGCACCGCGACGCCGGGATGCAACGACAACGGACCCAATTTCTGCCACTTCGACATGACGCAGACGACGAACTTCGCGATGGCGCTTCAGACGGCGCTCACGCAGATCGTCGGCGCCGTGCTCAGCTGTGAGTACCCGCTGCCACCGCCGCCGAGCGGCAGTCAGATCGATCCGAGCAAGGTGAACGTCGTCTTGTCGTTGCCCGGCAAGGCCCCGACCCTCATCTCGCAGGCGCCACCGGGCGCTTGCACGACCGGGTGGCAGTACTCGGCGGACGGCGCCAACATCGACTTCTGCTCGGACACTTGCGCCGAGCTGAAGACCGCCGCCACGCCGACCCTCGAGATCCTCTTCGGGTGCACGACCCAGGTCGGTCCTGTGAATTGACCCCCCGACTTGCCGCGCCGCGCGTTCGGCGCGATGAGTCGATCGAACATGTCCGGAGCTCCCCCCGAGTGGTTCAGGCGCGCCATCGCGACGCCGTACGCCGAGTGCACGGTCGAGGTGCTCGGCTGTCCAATTCGATATTTGAAATGGGGTGACCCGGGTCATCCTGGCTTGGTTCTGGTGCACGGCGGCGCGGCGCATGCGCGCTGGTGGAGCTTCATCGCGCCGCTCCTCATCCAGAACTACAGCGTGGTCGCGCTCGATCTGAGCGGACACGGGGACAGTGGGCGCCGCGAGCTCTACCCACGCCGCACCTGGGCCGAAGAAGTGATGGCCGTCGCGCGCCACGCGGGTTTCGTCAGCCCGCCCATCGTGGTCGGGCACAGCATGGGCGGCCTGGTCAGCATCGTCGCCGCGGCGTTCCACGGCGACGAGCTCGCGGGCGCGATCGTCGTCGACGCGCCGGTGCGCCGCCCGGATCCGGAGAGCCAGGAGGGTGAGCGCGGGCGCTCGTTCCGGAACCCGAAGACGTATCCCGACTTCGCGACGGCCAAGGAACACTTCCGCCTCGTGCCGCCCCAGCCTTGCGACAACCCGTACATCCTCGATTACATCGCCGAGCAATCGCTGAAGCAGGTCGACGGCGGCGTGACGTGGAAGTTCGATCCCAACGTGTTCGTGCTCGCGCGCTCGGAGGCAATGCACGAACACCTGGCGAACGTCCGTTGCCGGATCGCGCTGATCCGCGGCGAGCTCTCGTACGTCGTGCCGCCCGAAACCGGCGAGTACATGTATCAACTCCTGCGACGGAACGCGCCGCTGGTCGCCATTCCGGAGGCGCACCACCACGTGCTCCTCGATCAACCGCTGGCGTTCGTCGCGGCGCTCCGTGCGCTCCTCGCCGATTGGGAGCATTCTCTGCCGCGCCCGCTCGAATGAACGAACGGCGCGCCGTGCGCGTGGTCTCGGCTGCGTCCGCTCAGAAGTTTCGTTCGTAGCGCCACTCGGGGCCGAACATCGTGAGCCGATGACGTGCCCCCACCACGTCGAGCTCGGCCCCCTCATAGGAAACATCCCCCTGAAATAGCGAGCACGGGCCGTCGGCAGTGCTTCGCATCCGCGGGTGAAAGGGCACGACGCCGCGCGCGGTGAGCGCCGAGATCGCCGGAGTAGCCGAGGCGTGCGACGCGAGGTGCGTCAAGGTAACGAACGTCGGCACCGGCAGGTCGAAGGTGCCCTCGCGATGCGCGGCGAGCGCGCGCCGGGCCGCGACCCATCGATGATCCACGACTTCGCCGCCGTCGACGCGGACGTTCGCTCCCGCGACGCGGCCGACGAAGAACCAGGTGCGGTAGCGCTTCGGCAAATGGTCCGGTGTGATCCACTCCGCGAAGGGATGGAGCGACTGCGGCTCGAGCGAGAGCCCCGCCTCTTCTTGCGCTTCTCGGACGGCGGCGTGTCGCGCTGCTTCGAGGAGGTTCTCCGAGCCGGCGCGGTCTCGGTCTTCGGTCTCGAGGCGGCCTCCGGGAAAAACCCAGGCGCCACCGTGAAAGTCGATGCCCTCGTTTCGCCGGACCATCAACACCTCGAGCTCGCCGGCGACCTCGCGGAGAAGCACGACGGTGGCGGACGGGCGGGGTTCGACGGGCGACAACGCCAGATCACTTTAGTGCCGGTCCCGCGCACCGGTTACCGATTTTCGCCGCCGGCGCGGCGGCGCGCTTGCCCGCAAGGCGTCTGACGCGGGGCGACTCGATTGACGCTCGCTGATTTCGTTTCGCGGCCGCATAATCGAGCCAGGACGCCGTTGAACGAGTCGCCGGAACAGTTCGATCGATGGTGCGCGCGGGTGAATCTCGGCGTGATGGAAACGCTCTACGTCGCGGCCGCTCAACGCGCGCGGCTCTTTCAAATGAAGACGGGTTCGGCCGTCGAGGTCGTCTATCCCGCGCAAGCGCCGATCGGAATGATGGAGGCGTCGCGCGAGCTTCTCTATATGAAGCTGACACTCGAAGGCAGTGAGGTCTATCTCTACTCGGCGCGCGGTCCGGGCAAGCCGCCGACCTTGAATCTCGTGTCGCACTCGGGCCAGCTCTTGCCGACCGAATCGAAACGCCCGAGCGACTTCCGCGCGCTCGCGAAACAACGCGTCTCGAGCATCCGGCTTTGTCGCGTCCTGCCGACGCGCGACGGCGGTTACGTCCTCTACGAACCGGGCACGAACGAGCAGCGCACTCGACTCGACGACGTCGTGCATCGGTTGTTCGACGAGCTGGTCCGGCGTTCGCGTCCGTAGCGGCTCGCCGCTGCTCGCATCCCCAGTGGCGGCCCGCGATGGGCACGTGCCCGCCCCAAAGCTCCCCAAGTACGAGCGCGCCCGACAGCGTCGCTCACTCGGCGGCGCTGCCAAAGTGTCCGTCCGTGGAACCTTGGACCCGGACGGGTTGTCAGATTGACGGATCCTCCGTCGTGCGGACGCTGGTTTTCGCCGAGAACCGCGCAAGTTCGCGCCGGCACGGCCGTTGCTTGAGGTCGGGTGTCTCCCATGACTCGAACGCCACCTCGCTCATTTTCGACCGCTGGAACGTTGTCTCGTCGCGCCCTGGTGGTCGTGGGAAGTCTGCTCGCGCTGTCCGCCGTGACGGCGGTCGTCGCGGCTCGCGCCAATACGAATCAGGACCAAGAGGTGGCACTCGGCGCGGCGCGAGAAATCTTGATGGCGGCCAAAGCGTCGCACGGCGCCAGCACGGCGTCGGGGTGCCCGACGATCTCGACGCTCGCCGATGAAGGCAGGCTCACCGAAAGCGCCCGCACCGACGATGCCTGGGGAAATCGTTTCCGCATCGTATGCATCGGTTCGGCCGTCCGGGTCGAATCGGCTGGGCCGGACCAGCGCTCGGGCACCTCCGACGATCTGCGCATCGAAGACGCAACGCTGTAGACGCCTGGGTGCCGCGCTCGCCGCGATGACGTAAGCTAGCGCTCCGATGCGCCGACGAATTCGCCGCCGCCCGGCGCTGATCCTACCGGGAGGGCCGATCGCGTTTCCGGATCCCGAAGAGTCTGACGACGATGGCCTCCTCGCCGTCGGCGGCGATCTGTCGATCGAGCGGCTGATGCATGCGTACGGCGAGGGGATCTTTCCCTGGTACGACGAAGGCGTGCCGCCGCTGTGGTGGAGCCCGCATCCGCGCGCGGTCATCGAATCGGACGGGCTCCACGTGTCGAAGAGCCTCCGACGCGTGCTCCGTCAACGGCGG
>DATBBD010000704.1:0-3343 GCA_036271175.1 Polyangiaceae bacterium
CCCGGCGAATCGTCCGCCCGAAGATTGGGATTGGGCCGGCATTCGCGAGGGTTTCAAGGAGCACTTCAAGCGCCCGATCGACCGCGAGCTCGGCGACATCGGCGAAATCGCGCACCTCGCGCGCGTCGCGTACGAGCGCGCGGAGCAAGCGGCGAACGAGAAGCAAGAAGAGGTGGGGATCGAAAACCTGCTCCGGCTCTTCCGTCACTTCTATCTCGAGGAGATCGACCGCGAGTGGGTCGATCACCTGACCAACATGGAGCACCTGCGCGACGGCATCGGCCTCCGCGGGTACGGCCAGACCGATCCGAAGAACGAGTACAAGAAGGAGAGCTACGACCTCTTCTTGAACCTGATGGCGAACGTGTCGTCGAGCGTGCTCGTCAAGGTCTTCGAGGTTCGCGTGCAGCGCGCCGACGAGATCGCGGCGATGGAAGCCGAAGCCGAGGCGCGCCATCACCACGATCTGGAAGCCGCGATCGCTCGTCATCCGGGCCAGGAGGACGAAGTTGCGGCGGAGGCGGCCGCGACGCTCGCCCGCATGCGAGGAACCGGCCAGAGCGCGCCGCCGCGCCAGTCAGCGGCGGCCGCCGCCGCGAAGATCGGGCGCAACGACCCCTGTCCGTGCGGCTCCGGCAAGAAATTCAAGAAGTGCCACGGCGCCGCGCTCGAAGAAGAAGGCGAAGAAGAGGGCGAGGAGCAGCCGACTGTCTGACCCGCCGAGACTGCTCACGGTCCTCGGCACTCGGCCCGAGATTCTGAAACTCTCGCCGGTCATCCACGCCCTTCGCGAACCCGGTCGTCCGGTGACGACGGCCGTGTGCTTCTCGGGCCAGCACGACGCGCTCGCGCGTGACATCGCGCGCGAGGTCGGCGTGGTGATCGACGTCGAGGCCGGCGATGAATACCGACCTTCGACGTTGTCGGAGAGCCTCGCGGATCTGTTGGTTCGTATCGAGGGTGCGGCGCGGCGCACCGAACCGCGCGGCGTCATCGTCCAGGGCGACACGACGACCGCGCTCGCCGGAGCCCTGGTCGGATTTTATCGCGCGCTCCCCATCTTCCACGTCGAGGCCGGCCTGCGCACGACCGACCCGCTGCGCCCGTTCCCCGAGGAAATGAATCGACGGCTCTTGTCGCGCGTCGCAACCGTCCATTTCGCGCCGACCGAGACGGCGCGCGACCACCTGCTCGCCGAAGGCGTGCCCGCGTCGTCGATCGAGCTCACCGGCAACACCATCGTCGACGCCCTCGCGCGGTTTCTCCCCGAGCCGGCCACCCACGCAAACGAGGCGAAAAGCGGACGCTCCATCGTCGTCGTCACCCTGCATCGTCGTGAAAATCTCGCCGCGGCCGACGGCGTCGCACGCGCGGTGACGTCGCTCGCCGAGCGCGACGATGTCGAGGTGATCTGGATCCGGCATCCGAACCCGACCAACGCCGCCGCGCTCGCTCGCCTCGACGGGTCACGCGTCGTCGTGCTCGAGCCGCAGCCGTATCGGGCCTTCTTGTCGCTCCTGGCGCGGGCCCGCGTCGTCATGACGGACTCCGGCGGCCTCCAGGAAGAAGCGCCGGCGCTCGGCGTCCCGGTCGTCGTGCTCCGGAACGAGACGGATCGGCCCGAGGCGGTGCGCTCCGGCAACGCCCTCGTGGTCGGTGCGGATCCCGGCGCGATCGTGCGCGCCTGCAGCGAGCTCCTCGATGACGCCGGAGCGCACCGCGCGCGCAGCCGTCGCGACCATCCCTTCGGCGACGGCCACGCCGCAACGCGCATCGTGGCGCGAATCGAACGACACTTCGCGAATACGTGAGCGTGCCCAAAATAAAGGACGCCCGCGGCTCAACGCTCCGCGAGGACGCGAGCGAGGTCGTCGATCATCTCGGCGATCTCGATTTCGGCGACGTTCAGAGCCGGCATGAAGCGCAAGGTGTCCGGACGCGGCGCGTTGATGAGGAGACCGCGTTCGAACGCCGCGTCGCGGACGCTTTCGGCGCGCGGCGTGTCGAGGCGCGCCGCCACGAGGAGACCCCGCCCCCTCACCTCGACGATCCCGGATCGTGCCCCGAGACTCGCGAGCGAATCGCGAAGGAGTTCACCGTGCGCGCGCACGCCGTCGAGAAAGCCGGGCCTCGCGACCGCGTCGACGACGGCGAGTCCCACCGCGGTCATCAAGGGGTTGCCGTTGAAGGTGCCGCCTTGCTCGCCCGGTGCAAAACACGACGCGCGCTCGGACGCGACTGTTGCCGCGAGCGGCACACCGCCACCGAGCCCTTTGCCGAGCGTCATGACGTCGACTGCGACGCCGTCGTGCTGATGCGCGAACATCGTGCCGGTGCGCCCGATGCCGGTTTGCACTTCGTCGACCATGAGCAACACGCCGTGGGCGTCCGCGATCTCGCGGAGCTTCGCGAGATAGCCGTCTTCCGGAACCACGACGCCGGCTTCGCCTTGAATCGGCTCGACGAAGATCGCGACGGTTTTCGCATGGATCGCGCGACGGATCGCGTCGGCGTCGCCGAACGGAACTTTGACGAAGCCGGGCATCGCCGGCGGAAACAGGCCTTCGAACGCCGGTTTTCCGCTCGCGGCCATGGTCGCCAGGGTGCGACCGTGAAAGGCGTTCACGGTCGTCACGATTTCGTACGCGCCGTCTCGATGCAGCTTGCCCCATTTTCGAGCCAGCTTGATCGCGCCCTCGTTCGCTTCGGCGCCCGAGTTGCAAAAGAAGACGCGACTCATCGACGACAGCGCCGCGAGGCGCGACGCGAGCTCGAGCTCGCACTCGTTGTGAAAAGCGGGGCTCGCGTTGACGAGCGTCGTCGACTGACGCGCGAGCGCGCCGGCGATTTCATCCGGGCAATGTCCGAGCGCGTTCACGGCCCACCCCTGGACGAAATCGAGGTAGCGACGGCCGGCGTCGTCCCAGAGTTCGGAGCCTTTGCCGCGAACCATCACGCGGTCGGGGCGCGCTACGGGGTTGAGTAAATGGCGCTTTTGTTCGATGAGCATGTCGGTCTCCGTTGCGGTCAGTGGGCGGCAAAAGAGAACAACTCATCGGCCGCCCGGTTGTCGTCGGGCGGCTCGGAAGAGACGGCGAGAAGCGTGGGCTTACTCGCGCGCCGGCATTCCGCCACCGCCCGACATACGAGCGGCTCGTCGCGAAAGACGAAGCGCCAGGGCAGTGTGGTCAGCCATCACGTGAATTGGATAACACGAGTGCGGCGCGGCGTTCAAGGCTTCCCTCACGCGTCGCATTCGGCCGCGCGCCGACGCCGCTCGCCGCGAAGGGCTCCCCAAAACAAATCGTGAACTCAGTCCGGTACGTCGCAGAACATGATGCCG
>DATBBD010000705.1:0-6844 GCA_036271175.1 Polyangiaceae bacterium
CGATCTGGCGACCATCGCCGGCGCCTGCCCCGGCAAGACGGCCGGAACCGCGTGCAATGCGCAGATCCAATCCTTGGTGAAGTCGAACCCGGGGTGCTTCGATTGCATGCAGCAGTTCCTGTTCGACGGAGCCGTCGTTCGTTGCCTCGCGCCGTTCCTTTCGGCGACTTGCAATCACGATCTGAGCTGCTCGACGGATTGCACCAACACCGCATGTGGCCAATGCGCGGCGGCCAACGAGGGGACCTGCCAGACCGGCGCGTTCCAGTCCGGCGGCGAGTGTCAAGGCTACGTCAGCGGGACCTTCTGTGCGCAGGCGGCGTTCTCCGGCCCCGGCGCGTTCTGTAACCTCAGCGCCGATTCCTCGATTGGGGTCTGGCTCGAGGCCGTGGGGGCGTACTACTGCTCTCCATGAGATGACGTCGAGCTACGACGAGGCGGTGCTGGTCACGGGGTTTCCGAGCTTCCGGGCTCGGAAGATGGTCGAAGAGCTCGTCACGGCGGGAGAAAAGACGCTCGTCTACGCGATCGTCCATCCGAAGTTCGCCGAGCAAGCGAAGTCGTTTCTCGACGGGCTCGAGCCGGTCAAGCGCGAGCGGGTCGTCGTTTACGAAGGCGACGCAGCGGCGATCGACCTCGGGCTGAGCGGCGCCGAGTACCGCGAGCTCGCCGCGCGCGTCGAACGCGTTCATCACGTTGCGCAAGTGACGTACCCGGGCGTGACCCGGAAGATCGCGGAGTACGTCAACGTCGGCGCGATGCGCGAGATCGTCGAATTCGCTCGCGTCACCGATCGCCTCAAGTGCGTCGTCGTCCACTCGAGCGCGATGGTGAGTGGAAACCGTACCGGCCTCGTGCTCGAGGAGGAGCTCAGCGCGCAGCAGACCTTCCGCTCGGTGGTCGAAGAGACGCTCGCGCGCGCCGAGCGCATCGCGCGTGCGGCGATGGCGGACATACCGATCTGCGTCGTTCGCCCGACCCAAATCGTCGGCGATTCGCGGACGGGCGAGGTCGATCGCTTCGACGGGCCTTATCTCCTGATGCTGCTCATCTTGAGCGCACCTCAGGAATTTCCGGTGCTCTTGCCGACCAAGGGCGACGCTCCGATGAACCTGGTTCCCATCGACTACGTCGTGAAAGCAGCGCGTACGATCGGGCTGTCTCGGCACTCGGCGGGCAAGACCTTTCACCTCACGGATCCCGAGCCGCTCACGGTGCGGCGCGTCTTTCAGCTCGTCGCGCAGAGCGGCGGCCGGCGCTTGCCCGGCGGATTCATTCCGTCGCGGCTGACCAAGGCCGTCTTGAGCGCGCCGGGCCTCGGCATGGTGTCGAAGAGCCCGCGCGCGTTCGTCGACACCATCACTACCCCCGTGCGATACGACACCCGGAACACGAACGACGTGCTCTCGGACTTGAATCTCAAATGCCCGCCGTTCGAGTCGTACGTCGACGCTCTCGTTGCCTTCGTGAAGCAGCGAGTCCAAGAGCGCCGAACGAAACATGAAGAGCCAGAAGTCGACGATCCTCTCTCCTGAGAGCGCACGCGCGGCCGGCTATTTCGTGGTGTCGCTCACCACGTTGGTCATCGTCACGTGCAGCGGCGCGGTGAAGGGGCCCGTGGTCCCCGAAGCGGCGCCCGTCGCCACCGGGGCGCCTTCGTCGACGATCGCGCCGCGCCCGGCCGAGGCGATCGCGATGGGACGCGACGGGGGCGTCGCAGCCGCCACGCTGCCTCCGCTCGGGCGACTCGATCGCTTTCGCGGCGCGCTCGCCGAGCTCAAGACGAAGCAGCGCACCTCGCCCGTGCGTGTGCTGTGGCTCGGCGATTCCCATGCAGCCGCGGATTTTTGGCCCGACGCGGTTCGTCGCGGTCTTCAAGCGGACTTCGGCAACGGCGGGCTCGGTTACATTTTCGCGGGCCTCCGAGTTTATCGGCATCGCGGCGTGAAGATCACGCGCAGCGGCAATTGGCACACCGATCCCAAACACCCGTCGTTGTGGATGCGTCAAGACGACGGCGTGTTCGGTCTCGGCGGGTTGCGCGCGGTCCCCGAGCAATCGGCGAGCACGGTGTCGCTAGAGCTCGAAGCCGGCGCCGTCGAGGGACGTGCGCGCTGGGAAGTCGTGTTCCGGCTGCCCAGCGACAAAGCACGCTTTCAGATCGACACCGGCGAGGGCGTGCGCACCGTCGACGCGAGTGCGGCGAAGGCGGGCACCATCGGGCACGTTGCCTGGCAAGCGGCCTCGAACGCGGTGGTGAAGCTCGGTCATGCCGCGGGCGATCCGCAAATCATGGGCGCCATCGTCGAGAGCGAGAACCCCGGCGTCGTTATCGACACGCTGGGCGTGAACGGCGCTCGCATCGGGACGCCGCTGGCCTGGGACGCCGCGACGTGGGTCGACGAGGCACGGCGGCGAAATCCCTCGCTCGTCGTGCTCGCGTACGGCACGAACGAGGTCGGCGACGCGGACGCGCCAGCGCGCTACGGACCCCAGTACGACGCCATGATCGCACGGATTCGCGATGCCGCGCCGAACACCGACTGTTTGATCATCGGGCCCACCGATCGCGAAGACGCCGAATCGGTGACCTTGCCTCGCGTCGCCGAACTCGACGCCGTGCAGCGGCAGAGCGCCGAACGGCTCGGGTGCGCGTTCTTCAGTGCGTCGGCGGCCATGGGCGGCCCGGGGAGCAATCGCCGCTGGGCGGACGCCGCTCCCGCGCTCGCGGCCCCCGACCATGTTCACCTCACGCCGCGCGGCTACGCCGAGATCGGCAACCTCACCTTGGACGCCCTCGGTTTCCCTCCGACGCCGTGAGTCGTTCGCGCGCACGGCGTCGTGTTCGCGCTCGTCCCTGAGCGCTCAGTGCGTGACGCTCTTTTCGTAACTTGCGTAGCGCTGCATCAGTGCCGAGTAGATCCAGTTGCCGAGTCGTTCGGCGCCCCAGCTCGTCGGGTGCGTGTAGTCGCCGGTGCCGAGCCCGAGACGAACCCAGCGCGCCATCGAGCCTTTGCCGCCCATGGCGTCGTAGGCGCTCCAGAATGCGCAGCCCGCCTCCGACGCGACTCGTCGCTGCTCCTCGACGATGTGCGGGATGATCGGCACGGTGACGAGGTGCTCGTTTTCTCGTCGCGCTCGGTCCATCGCGCCGATGATCAGGCATCCTGCGTCGGGCGCCGCGAGATGCACCCGGTCGAGCACCTGTTTCATGCTCTCGTGGTACGCCGGCATCGGGTACGCAAAGCCGTCCGCGCTCTCGTTGGCGCCGAATTGAAAGACGACCAGGTTCGGCTTGCGCCACGCGAGGGCCTCGGCGAAATGCGCGTCGTCGTTTTCGAGCAGCGTGCGAATGCGCGCCCCGACGATACCGATCGCGTCGAGCACGACGCCGGGGACGTCGCGTTCCAGGGTGACGCCGAAGAGGCGCACGTTCCCTCGCGACGTCAGGAGTTCGAGCTCGTGCGCTCCGTCGCTCGTCTCGAGCTCGGCGAACGACGGTTTCTTGTCGCCGTTGGTGTCGATGGTTCGCGCCGGCGCTCCATCGATGCGTGCGTCGATGACGCCGCCTCCGGGTGAGTCGGCGTACGCGACGCCGAACCGTGACACCGATCGACCGAACGAGCCGCTCTTCGCCGTCCCGATTCGCACGCGCATGCCGGGCGACGCTTCCAACGACACGCCGCCGAGCCCGTACAGGTGATCGGCGGCGCGCGGTCCGACGATCCGGCTCACGAGAAAACCGCGATCGGCGTACCGATACACGTCGTTCTGGAAATATTGGGGCCACGCGTTGGCGACGAGGGAAAAACCGTGTCCTGCGTCGCCGAAGCGCGTCTGGAGGAGACGGCGCAACGTCCCGGTTCCGAAGTCGCTCGCGACGACCGAATCGCCGAAGTACGCGATACGCGTCACGGCGTGGGGAGCGTGACGTTCGCTCTCGGCGAGCGCCGCGAAGAATCGGGTGAGGGAGCCGTGTTCGTCCGAAATGGAAACCGGTGAAACGTCGACGTCGTCGGTCGGCGTCGCTGCGGTGGGCGCGGTGTCGTCGGCGATCGGCCCCTTCGGCAAGACCGGCGCGCTCGCGTGTTCGGGCTGCGCGAGATCCGGGCGATCTTCGGTAACGAGGTCGACTCGGGCGCTGCCAATTGCGGCAACCGGCGTGGTCACGACGGGCGCGTCGGCGGGCGCCGTCGGCGGCGCGGACAGCACACGAAGCGGCGCGAACCTCGGAACCGCTTCCGCCACGGCGGCCACGCCGAGAAACACCAAGGTCGACAGGACGGCTTTCGAACGAAAGACGCGGCGAAAGTCGTCGGTCACTCTCGGCCGACTCCCTTCGTCGACGGCGCTCCTCGACGTCGGCGCTCGAGATGCGCGAGGCTCAGAACGGCGTGTCACGCACGAGGCCACCCCCGGGCTTGTTGTCCGCTTTCTTCTTGGGAGACGGCGCCGACGGTGCGGTGGCTCCGGTTCCCGAGACATCGCTTGCCGTGCCGCTCGAAGGCGGCGGCTCCGCCGCCTTTTGATGCGTGTCGGCCGTCGGCAACTGATCGATTCCGACGCTGTTCGAGTCGAGATCGGAGATCTCGTTCGCCGCGCGCTTGCGCTGCATCGACCCGACGTCGGGCGATTTCGCGATGAAGTCGAGGAGCGCGCGTTTTCGCGTGCGGTCTTCTTCCTTGGCCGCTTGATCGAAGACGCTGTCAGCCCACTTCGTCTGGATCTCCTTGAACACCGTCGATTCGCGGAGATTGCTGTCTTCCGGAATTTCCTGGGATTTCTGGAGTGCCCCTTCGATGTTCCCTTTGGCGAGGAGCACGCTCGCTTCGCTCAGCGAGCGCTCCGCGGGGTTCTCTTCGGGCGCCGCGACGACGACCATCGGTTGCGGCCGGCGCGTCATGGCCACGACGCCGAGCACCGCGATGGCTCCGACGGCCATGACGACCACGACGGTTCGCGTTCGTCCCCGGGCTCCGAGCGGCGTCCCATCACCCACGCCGGGTTCGAGGCTGTGACGCCGGTGCGCGTGCGGCGGCGGATCTTGTGGGTGAAACGGCTGCCCCGCGGCGATGAGCTTGAGCTGCACGTCGCCCAGCTCGATGACGTCGCCGGTCTCCAGCAGCGCTTTCTTGAGCTCGACGCCGTTCACCCGAACGCCGTTCGAGCTGTCGCGGTCGACGATCTCGTATTGGCCGCCTTCGAGCTGGTGGATCTCGGCGTGAACGCGGCTCACCGACGTGTCGTTGATCGGAAGATCGCAATCTTCGCCGCGCCCGATGATCACGCGCTTGTCGATGAGCGGAAAGCTCGCGCCGAACGCGGGCCCGAGGATCATGACCAGTCGATTCGGAAGGTCGCGGATGGTCCGGCTTTGTCGTCCCGGAAGGGTCGACGTCTTGCTCTCCGGATCGCCTTTGATGATGGCTTCGTCGAGCAGCTCGAGCCGGTAGTCGCCCAGTTGCACGAGGTCGCCGTGCTTCAACGGTTGCTCGCCGGGCACCCGCACACCGTTGACGAAGCAACCGTTATAGCTGCTGAGGTCTTTGACGACCCAATCGCTCCCGCTCGCCCTCAGCATCGCGTGCTTGCGCGAAATGTTGCGCTCCGTGAGCCGGACCGTGTTCGTGACGTCTCGGCCGATCGAGTACTCGTCCCGAAGCAATTCGACGACAGTCTGGTTCGACTGATCGTCCTCGATCGACAGCTTCCACATCAGCACCGGCAATCCTGCCGTGATTCGCTTCGGAGGCCAAGTCGGCTCAACAAATAAGTGAGCTTTTTCACGCTTTTCGACGGATTTTTGCGGTCAAGGACCACGCGCCTGGTCCTGGAAAACAGCCCTCACCCGGCCTCTTTGAGCCGGTTTCCGACCCCACAGAGCGCGTCATTCAAGAAGGGGCGGACTCGGCGAATCTCGACGTTGTCGCGGCTCGGGCTCACGCGGTTCGTGAGGATGACCGTGACCAGACCCTGATCCGGGTCGCACCACAGGCTGGTTCCCGTGAATCCTAGGTGACCGAACGAGTTTCTGCCGTGAACCGATCCCGACGACGAGCCCGTCTCGGAACGTCCATCGAAGCCCGCGCGCAACGTGCCGCCCGGTCGTGGGATGACGAGCGGTTCGATTTCCGACGGCATCAGCCATTCGGGAATGCGGCCGCTCACCGCGTCGAGCACCGCCGCGCCGAAACGCGCGACGCTTTCTGCGGTCCCAAAGAGCCCCGCGTGTCCGGAGAGACGCGTGCCCGTCAGCGCGAAAGCGTTCTCGTCGTGCACCGCGCCGACGATTTCACCGCCGCGGAACGCGACCGCCTCCGTCGGCGCGACGTGCTTCGCGAAGTGCGGATCGCGTCGCAACCACGTCGTCGCTGCACCTACATCGAGCCCGAGCGGCAACGCGACTTCGCGCTCGACGAGCTCGTCGAGCGGCGCTCCCGCGGCGCGGCTGACCGCTTCGCCGAGAAGCGCGTATCCGAGATCGCTATAGACGGGAGCGAAGCCGTCCATGGGGGGCGGGTCCATACATTCGGGTCGCCGCGCATCCGCGGCTTCTCGAAGTGCCGTCACTCGGTCGACGGGTTCGCCGCGAAGGAGAGGGAGATACAGGGAGCGGTGCGCGTCGAGCCCGGCTCGATGCGCCATGAAAAGCGACAAAGGCACGGTTTCCGACCTGGTTCCGCGGATTTCCGGGAGCATATCGCCGAGCGGAGCTTCGAGCGAAATCTGCCGCTTCCGAACGAGGCGCGCGACGGTCGTCGCGACGATGGGCTTGGTGACCGACGCGAGATCGAACGGTGTGCTCGGCTCGACGGCGTCGGGTCGAGCCTGGGAACGATGGCCG
>DATBBD010000706.1:0-4025 GCA_036271175.1 Polyangiaceae bacterium
CGCCGAGTTCTGGATGCTGACAAAGAGATACGAGCCGTTGTCCGAGATCGCGTCGATCGATGAACTAGCCATGACGAGGTGAGGCGACGTGCTGCTCAGGATTGGAACGCGGTAGATACCTGTGTCATCGAACCAGTGAACATAGTTGGCGTCGATCGTGAAAGCCGTATCGATGCCTGATGTCAGAGTCAGCGGCTGACATCGTTCGTTCGTGCAGGCGCCGCCTTGGCAATCGCGCCCGCAGCCCCCGCAGCTTGTCGGCGCGTTGAGCGACGTCTCGCAGCCGTCATCCGTCGATGACGACGACGGCGTCGAGCAATCGCCGAATCCGGTAGCGCAGATCGGCTTGCAGACGCCGGCCACGCAGGCGACCTGCGACGCGCCGGAGCCCGCGCACACGTGTCCGCACGCGCCGCAGTTGTTCGGATCGGTTTGCGTGTCGATCTCGCAGCCGTCGGTGCCGGCCTTGTTGCAGTCGGCGTGATCTTTGTCGCAGGTCGGCTTGCAGACGCCCGTCACGCAGGTGACGGTGAGCGCGCCGGTGCTCGCGCAGGCTACGCTGCACGTGCCGCAGTGATCCGGCGTCACGTCGAGATCGACGCAGCGGTCCGTTCCGC
Organism: Polyangiaceae bacterium; assembly: GCA_036271175.1. GTDB lineage: Bacteria > Myxococcota_A > Polyangia > Polyangiales > Polyangiaceae > DASZVB01. Next base: position 618 of record DATBBD010000706.1, read on the forward strand.
AGCTCACGGTTCCGGTCGCGCAGGGGGGCGGCCCGGCGTCCACCACCGGCGGTTGCCCGCCGGTCGACGCATCCGGCGGCGAGGTCGGAACTCCGCCGCTTCCTGCTTCCGTCGCGCCTCCGTCGTGGGTTCCCCCCGTCGCAGTTCCGCCACTGCTCGCTCCGTCGTTTTCGACGCCGCCGCTTCCCGTCGCGGCATCGCCAGCGCTGCCACCGGAGCTCCCGGCCATCGTCGACCCTCCGGAGCTCGCTCCGCCCCCCGCCGAGGCGTCGTTCTTCGAAGGGCCACCGTCCTTCATGGAGGGTGAACCGCCGGAACCGCCGCTCCCACAGGAGGCCGTCGCGTCGCAGTTGGGGGTGAGCGCCGAGCAACCGCTCGCTCCGACGGCGAAGGATGCGGCCAAAACAATGGCCGCGGAACGAAGTGAACGGTTCTGGAAACCGAAAGAAAAATGAAGCATGCGGTCCGCGTTCGATGGGTTGACGCGCTGGCTCCGTAGTTCGCACGACGGAACCGCGCATTCCCCTCGTCGGCGCAGCCCGGCGCCAGTTGCGAGATTTTTTTCGCTGCCCCACGTCCCCACGCGCGGCGGACTCTAGAGCGAATTTTTGCGGGGGCTATCGGAAAATCCGTCGATACATCGCGCACCCGACATTTTGACTATGTCGCGGACGGTTCGGCCGATGTCCCGGACGGCGAGGTTCGTGTCCCGGACGACCGAGTCCATGTCCCGGACGGCGGATCCCGGCAGGTTTCAGGCCGGAAACAGCCGGGCCGGCGGAGTCGCGTCGGTCTACGACCCGATCGCGATGCCCAGCGTGCTGCGCGCCCCGAGATACTGCTCGCTCACGGCGTACTTGTAGATCTCTTCGACGCGCTCGGGTTGGCCGACGCTGCTCGAGGCGGGATCGGACGCACGGATGACTTCGACCGCCGTTCCGAGGTCGTCGCTCAGGAGAAGACCCGCGCGGTCGACGGTGAGATCCACCGCGGCGACCCAGAGGCGCAGATCGAGCGCGGTGCCCTCTTGAAGCAGCTTCGAAACGACGCGCGCGAGGTGGTCTCGCTGCGGGCCGACGATGGAACGTTCGAGCGCGGCGTAGGCCTCGTGCGTCGCGCTGTGGATGTCCGGCGGGATCGAGAACTGCGGCGTCATCAACCGGATCGCTGCGAAGAGCCACGCCTTCAGCGCCGTCGTGGTCGGGGCGAGCTGGCGGACGTACAGGCCGAGCCGGTAATAGGTGAGGTGACGCGCGGCCATGAACGAGATGGTTTGAACCGGTAGCGCCACGCCGACGACCGACGTGCCGAGGACCATGCCCGGCGGCGGCGCGTGGACGAACGAGAGCTCGCCGAGATCGTTCGGATTCTGAAACATGGGCGGACACGGCATGCCGAGGATGTCCGCGACGTACGGAATGATCTGCGCGGAGGCGACCTGCCCGTGCGCGGGGTCGATGAGGAGCTCCGGTCCGAACCCGAGCTGCTGGAACGTCTTCGAGCGCGCTTGCATTACCGCCGGCTGAATGACGGTGAACAGCGCGGTCACCAGCGGATCGGCCGCCGGATGCATCACGTGGGCGTGGAAGTCCGGCTCGGTGAGGCGGGCCTTCGGCGTGATGCCCTCTTCGTTGCGCATGCGCAGGTAAAACCGCTCTTCGTCGGCGTCGGCCTGGCCGAGCACGTAGAGCGCCTGGCACGCGCACCACGCCGCGTCGGGTCGCTTGGCCTCGGTGTTCAAGCGCCGCAAGGCCTTGTGGGCGTCGGCACGGAATGGATCGCGATCGAGCAACTCGTGCTGCGCAGCTACGGCCTTGTCGAGGAATCGCGACGTGTCCGTCGAATAGAGCCGCGCCAGGATCTCTTTGCGATCCAGGTTGTCCGGGTCGACTTCCTCGGCGGCTTCGTAGACGGCGACCGCCTGATCGAGGCGCTTGAAATGGCGGAGGTAGAGCTCGGCGAGGCTGGTCAACGACCGCACCATTTGCTCCGGGTCGCCCGCGTCGGAAGCGATCTTCACGCGCCGCTTGTACGCCTCCTTCAAGGCTTCGGCGTTGCCGGCCGCGATGTGCACGTCGATCGCGTCCTGGGCGATGCCTTCGTTCTCGTTGTCGACGTTGAGCGCCGTCTCGAAGATCTGGCTCGCGAGCCGCACGTCGCCGAGCTCTTTCCAGGCCACGCGCGCCGCGGTGTAGAGATACTTCGCCTTCTGCTTGTCGTCGTCGACGAAGTCCGCGAGCTTGAGGACGACCTTGACCAGGTGGTCCCAGTCTTTCTCGGCGCTGTAGAGCTGCATCAACTTCGTCAAGATGCGGCGGTCGTTCGGGCTTTCGCTGAGCGCGGAAAGGTAGCTCTTCGCGGCGTAGGACGGATCGTTCAGTTTCGCGGCCGCCAGATCGCCGATGTCGAGCAAGAGTTGAACGCGGTCGTCGCCGCGCTCGTTGTCGAGCTGGCGATACATCGTCTGGATCGCGGCTTCCCACATGTCCTTCGCGCCGTAGAGGAGCGCGAGCGCCTTCAACGCGGGGATCGACGTCGGGTCGACGGTCGTCGACTCTTCGAGCGGCTTTTGCGCGGCGTTCAGGTCGCCCGCGCGGCGCGCCGATTCGCCGAGCCGGTACAGCACGAGCGCGCGTTCGCGCTTCGTCGCGGTGCGCTCGACGCGGTGGAGCAGCTGCCAGCTCAGTTCGAACGAGCGCTGCGGCGCGCCGTGCACGAACACGAGCTCCGCGACTCGAGCGAGCACCTGGTCGTCGTCCGGTGAGACCTTGAGCAAGCGCTCGGCGATCTCGACGGCCTTGCTCGGCGCATTGGTCTTCTCGAGGCATTGCACGTACGCGCCGAGTACCCGGACGGCATCGGCGGGCGTGAGCGCATCGGTGCGATTCGAAACCTGCTCGTAGTAACGCGTCGCTTCGACGAATCGCTCGGCGTCGAAGGCGATGTCGCCCATCACGCGGAGCGCGTCGAGATTCGTCGGATCGAGTCCGAGCGTCACCTTCGCCCACGATTCGGCGCGCGAGTCGTTGCGGAGGCGATCGCGGCAGAGGGTCGCCATTTCGCCGGCGAGCTTGGCGCGCGCCGCTTCGCCCTCGGTCTTCTGGATCTCCTGCTCGAGGAGCTCGGCCGCGGCGTTCACGTCGCCGCGCGCGACGTAGGCAGCGCGGAGAATCATCGACGCGGAGCGGTCTTTCGGGTTCGCGTCGACGGCGAGCTTGTACCGTTCGATCGCGCCGTCCTGATCGCCTTGCGCTTCGAGGAGCTGCGCGGCGCGAATGTAATGCTCGGCGCGCTCGGTGCCCGAGGTCGTCTTTTGGGCGAGCGCCTCGATGGCTTCGACGGCGCCGCCGGTTTCGCCGGTGCCGGCGCGGAGGCGCGCGAGCGCTTCCAGGGCCTCGGAGTTCCCTG
>DATBBD010000707.1:0-3331 GCA_036271175.1 Polyangiaceae bacterium
CCGAGCGTGACGTTGAAGAAGGGAGGGGGTGCCGTGCTCGGCAGTGTCAGTCTCGGTGACGGCGCGAGAGTCCGAGCGCATTTCGTCGCGAGCGGGATCCCGATCGGGCGGCTCGACTCGCTCGGCCCCGTCGCGCGTGGCATCGACGGACAGGCGAGCGCCGTCCTCGAGGCGAGCGGTACGCTCGACGCCCTATCGGCCGACGTCGACGGACACATCGGCCCGGTCCGCATCGGGCGCGCGACGTTGCCCGGCTCCGACGTTCAGGTGCACCTCGAACCCACGGCGCATCCGTCGCGATCGATCGGCAAAACGCGGTGCGGACGGCCGATCTCGCCGCCGTTCGATCCCGACGAGTACGCGCGTGACGCTTCCGACGGCGTCTTTCACGTCACCGGTCAGCTCTTCGGCGGCGCCGTCGCGATGAACGACCTCCAGATCACGCGACAGAAGCACAAGACCGTGCGCGGCGACGTGCGCGTGAAGAGTCTCGATCTCGGCGCGCTCGCGGAGCTATCGCCGACCGCGGCTCTCGCCGACGATCGACTCGACGGGCGCCTCAGTGGCTCGGTGTCCATCGGCGAGCTGTCGACGGATCGGCCCGGTTCGGCCGCAGCCTCGGTCACCCTCGACGAGGTGCGCATCGGGCGCCGCGGCCTCCGCGTCGAGCTCGCGAAACCGGCCCAGGTCGTCGTGAACCACGGCCACGTTTCGGTGTCGGGGATCACCCTCGCCGCGATCGTGCCGACCGGCGAACGAGCGATCTTCGACGTGAGCGGCGCCATCGACGGACTCGGCACGGCGCCGCGCGTGGACGCGACGCTCGCATTGCGGCCCACGGATCTGTCGGCGTTCGCGCGCTTTCTGCCGCAAGCCGACCGCGTGAACGGCACGCTGGGCGGCTCGGTGCACATCGGGGGCGGCTGGCCGAGACTCACCGAACGCGGCAAATTCACGCTCGAGCACGGCGAGCTCGCGCTGCGCGGCTCTCCGGTCACGCTAGCCAACGTGGACGTCGCCATCGCGGTCGATCCCGACGAGCTGCGGATCGAAAAGGCGCACGCGACGGTCGGCGGCGGCACCGTCGACGTCACCGGCGGCGCGCCGATCAAGGGATTTTCGCTCGGCGCCGCCCGCGCCGCCATCACCGCACGGAACGTGAACCTCCCGATCACCGACGGCGTGCGCATGGCCGCCGACGCGGATCTCGATCTCGGGTGGCAACCGGCGGAAAACGCCGACGATCGCGCGCTCCCGAAGCTCACCGGCGACGTGACGGTGACGTCGTTCAAGTACACCCGCAAAGTGACCGTCGCCGCCGACATCGACTCGCTGACGAAGCGCGGGCATCGCACGCATTTCGAGGCCTACGATCCGTCGAGCGATCTCCTCGAGCTCGAGGTGCGGGTGCGGGCGTCGCGGCCGCTCGAGATCGACAACGACCTCGTGGAAGGGAAGCTAGAAGTCCAGGAGCCGGGCCTCGTCCTCTCCGGGACCAATCAACGGTTCGGCATGCGCGGCGAGCTCGACGTGCTGAAAGGCGGCCGCATTCGCCTTCGCCGGAACGAATTCGAGATCACGCAGGGCCTCGTGCGGTTCGACGACGACGAGCGCATCGAGCCGCGCGTCGACGTGACGGCCGTCACCGACTACCACCGGTACGACGACACCTTGAGCTCGTCGAGCACGCCGGGGCCTTCGACGGCCTCCGGCGCGAGTGGCACCGGCGCGTCGGGCGCCGCCGCGGGCGGCCAGTGGCGCATCACGATGCACGCCTACGGCGATCCCGACACGCTCCGCATCGATCTGTCGAGTGAACCGGCGCTGTCCCAGGACGATATTTTTCTTCTGCTCACGCTCGGTCTCACGCGCGCCGAGCTCGACCGCGCGCAATCGGCGACCGCGGGCGGCAGCGTCGCGCTCGAAGCGCTCGGGCAGCTCACCGGCGCCGACAATGCCGTGGCCGAAACGATCCCGGTCATCGACGAGTTCAAGCTCGGCAGCGCCTACTCGTCGCGAACCGGTCGCACCGAGCCGACCGTCACCATCGGCAAGCGGCTCGCGCAACGGATCCGCGCGTACGTCACGAGCGGGCTCACCGAGTCCGGCGAAGTGCGTTCCAACGTCGAGCTTCGCTTGAGCCCTCGTGTCAGCGTAGAAAGCTCGTACGACAACGTGAACGACCTCTCCACGACCGGCCTCGGCAACCTCGGCGCCGACGTCCGCTGGCGTCTCGAGTTCGAGTGAGGCGCATGCGCACCTTGCTCTTCGCGACGACGAATCCGCACAAGGTCGCCGAAGTTCGCGCGCTCCTCGAGCCGCTCGGCTTCGAGGTGACGTCGCTCGACGCACTGCCCACCATGCCGGCCGAACCCGTCGAAGACGCCGACACGTTCGCCGGCAACGCGCTGTTGAAGGCGCGCGCGTACGCAAAGAGCACGGGGCTTCCGTGCCTCGCCGAAGATTCGGGTCTCGAAGTGGACGCGCTCGGCGGCGCGCCCGGCGTGCACTCGGCGCGGTACTCGGGAACCGGCGGAGCGCGCGCGGAGCGCGATCGGGCCAACAACGAAAAGCTCGTGAAGGCGCTCGCCGGGGTCCCGCGCGAACGGCGCGCCGCCCGCTTCGTCTGCGCGATGTGCCTCGCCGAGCCGGACGGCGCCGTCGTCGTGGAATCGAGCGGCACCTACGACGGCCTCGTCGCCGACGAACCCAGGGGCGAAAACGGATTCGGCTACGACCCGCTCCTTTATTTGCCGGACGTCGGGCGAACGAGCGCCGAGCTCTCCAGCGACGAGAAAAGCGCGCGCTCCCATCGCGGAAAAGCCGCTCGCGCACTCGCCGTTCTGCTCGGCGCCCTTTCGAATCGCACTTGACTCAGTGCTAGGCTGGACGCGTGTTAGTCCGGCTCGTCAAAGAATTCCGCTTCGAAGCAGCCCACCGTTTGCCGAACGTCCCCGAGGGGCACAAGTGCTGGCGCCTCCATGGTCATAGCTTCCGCGTCGAGGTCGCGGTGAGCGGCGCGGTGAATCCCGAAACCGGATGGTTTCTCGACTACGACCTCGTCGACGGCGCGTTCCGTCCGCTCCAAGAGGCGCTCGACCATCGCTACTTGAACGAGATCGCCGGGCTCGAAAATCCGACCAGCGAACACCTCGCGGCGTGGATCTGGCACCGGCTCTTGCCGTCGCTCCCGTCGCTCGAACGGGTCACCGTGTTCGAAACCTGCGACGCGCGCTGCGAATACGAAGGCCGCTGAGCGGTTTCGTCGTCGCGCCGTTTCCTTCCGCCGGGCGCGCTCACTCGGCCGCGACGGGAAGCTCCGCGCCGGCGC
>DATBBD010000708.1:0-11582 GCA_036271175.1 Polyangiaceae bacterium
CGAACGACATCGATCCGACGAAATCGCCAAGGGTGCCGCGCGACCGGTCCTCAACGGGACATGGCCGACCCTTCGACGACACGACGCCCCGCGCGCGCGCCCTTCGTTCGGTTCGTTTTTTGGGCGTTCGCCGTCGCCGGATGCACCTTTGGAGTCGACGGATGCACCTTTGGAGCCGACGGAACGAATCCCTTCGCAGACGCGTTCGTTGCCGACGCTGCAGCCGTCTCGGTCGGCCAAGGAGGCACGGGCGGCACCATCGACGCGACCGATCCCGGCACGGGTGGCACGTTTCCCAACAGCGACGGGAGCGGGGGCGTCATCGACTCCACGGGTGACGCTTCGTCGGGGGTATCGACGGGCGGCGTCGCGAGCGTGCCGAGTAGCGACGGATCCGTCGGCACCGCAGGGAGTTCCGAAGGCTGTCAGCCGCCGACACCGGCAGCGGTCTGCGACCCCGTGAAAAACATCGGCTGCCTCATTCCGCTTTCGTTTTGCGACATCGATCCGACGCAATCGACGCCGAGCGGGCGGTGCGTATTTCCCACGAGTCCCGCGCCCGGAGACGCCGGCGCGTGCGCGGTGGCCGTCCTGAGCGAGTCGTGCGCGCCCTTGTCGACATGTGTCAACGGAGCTTGTCGCAGGCTCTGCTACTGCGATTCGGATTGCCCGGTGGGCTCGTGTTGCACCGACCCAGCGCCGGGGCCTCGAGCCTTCAGGCTGTGCGCGCCGTGCTGAATACGACGACCCTTCGTGCGGCGCAAAACGAGTGCCTCGGGAGAACAACCATGTCGATAGCAGCCCCCATCGTGCGTGCCTTGGTCGAAGTGGTCGAACGTGACGGAGTGCCGAGGCAGGATTTCTTGCGGCGAGCCGGCGTCACCGCCGAACGCTTCGCGGACGGCCTCGGGCGCTTCACTCTCGACGAATTCGAATCGATTCAACGGCTGGCGCTCGACGTGACGGGCGACGAGGCGCTCGGCCTTCACCTCGCCGAGGGCGCGAGCGAGGCGGCCTTCGACGTGCTCGGCCATCTCGTCGCTCACGCGCCGACGTTGCGAGAAGCGCTCGGGCTTTGTTCACAATTCAGTAGCCTGCTCGTCGATGACGCTCATTTGCTCCTCGAGGAGCACGTCGACGTCGCTCGGCTCCGTCACGACTTCCGTCGCACCTCGCTTCGCGCCGACCGCATGCACGCGGAGTTCGCCATCGCCGGCTTTTGCCGGCTGATCCGGATCTTCGCCGGTCCGGGAGTGAAGATCGACGCGGCGCGGTTCGAGCACTCCGCGCCGGCGCATCGGAGCGAATATCGGCGCGTGTTCGGCGGCGCCGAGAAATTCGGCCAGAAGTTCACCGGAGTCGAATTTTCGCGTGCGCTGCTCGATGCTCCGCAACTGCACCAGCATCCTCGGCTCTACTCGCTCTTGCATGCAGAGGCGCACCGAACGCTCGACGCGCTCGGTCATGGCACCGGACACGGCGACCGAGTGAAGCGCTATCTCATGGCGCGACCGGCTTCCCGCATCCCGAAAATGGACGTCGCGGCGCGCGAGCTCGGCATGAGTGCGCGCTCGCTCCGGCGGCACCTCGCCGCCGAAGGCGTCTCGTATCGCGAGCTCGTGCAGTCGATGCTCGAAGAGGCGGCGAGTCATTTGCTCCGGACGCCGGGGCGCTCGGTGCAAGAAGTAGCTCGCGCGACCGGGTTCTCGGACTCGGCGGCGTTTCATCGCGCGTTCAAGCAATGGACCGGCGTCACACCCGCGACGTTCCAACGCCGCTCGCCCGCTGCGCACGCCGGCGCGAAGGGTTGCTGATCTCGATGTAGTGAAAATATCGCCAAGGTCTCCGCCGTCGCGGTCATGAATGGCGATGCAACTGCAGGTTTCGATTTGGCTCTCACTCGGCGCGTTCGTGGCGAGCGCGTGTGCACCGGACGTCGTTGCGTCGGGTTACGAGGATCCGGCGGCGACGAACGCGGGGAACTCGACGAGCGCACCGTCCGGCAACGCGAGCGACGTCGCCTCGTCGACGAGCTCCGACAACGGCGGCGCAACCAGCGGCGCTCCGTCTGCAGGCGCCTCCGCTCCGATGACGGCACCTACGGCGATGCCGACGACAGTGCCGACTACGGCACCCACGACGACGAGCGTCCCGACGAGCAACCCGGCAAGCGCCAACTGTGACTTGAGCGGACGCTGGATGGTGACTCAGCGCGTGGTGGTCGAAGCCATCGGCGTGCAGCAAGCGCTCCGCATGTGGCTCTACTTCGAGTTCGTGCAGGACGGAACGGAGGTGACGGCAACGCGAGGGCTCGATTGCGGCTACGACGTCGTTCCGCTGACCGCGATCGCTGGAGCCGCCGATCTTCATCGAGCGTGGCCGAAGATCATGACGAACAATTCCATGAACGGCCGCAAAGGGACGATCGCACCGACGAGCTCGGGATGCTCGGTGTCGTTCGAGCCGACCACCACCGTGGACGGCGCGACGGTGTCTTATTATCGCGATCTGTCGGTCGCGCTGCCGACGACGACGGATCAAGCGTCGGGCAGCACCCCGGGTTGGGAAGATTGGGACGCCGATGGAGACCCAGGCATCAGCTATCACCTCTCCGGCGTCGCGAGCGGCGCCGTGTACGTCGCGGCCCGGCATACGAACACCTGGGCGGGCACGATCAGCGGAACTGCGCCACCGTTCACCGTTCCGGACACGGCGAAGCACGAAGAAGATCTGCTCGGCTACGACGGCTCGCCGCTCCTGACCACGACGTCGTCGCCCTCGGCGGACGCTACCCTTCGCTTCGCCGAATTCGCGCGGCTCGATGCGACACAAGCCACGGGTGACGACACGACGACGTGCACGGCCGTGCGCGCCCTCGCGCCGACATTGACGCCCAAGGGCGACGAGAAACCCGTCCAGTGAGCGCGCCGCGAACGCGTGATCGATCACTTGGCGCCGCGTGCGCCGGAGCTTTGCTCCTCCTATCGCGCGTAGGGCACGCGTCTCCTCTGATGGAACTCATGGGCGGGATGGGGGGCGAAGGCGGGTTACAAGGCCGCGCCGTTCCCGGCGGCAGCTCGTCGTCTTATTTCAATCCCGCGCTGCTCACGGATTCGCCCGCGGGGTTCACCGTCGGCTTCGCGATGCTCAGTGAACAGATCGGCGTGACGCTCGATGGACGTCCGGGTCCGAGTTACTCGGTACCGGAGGGTGTCCAGAGTGCGAGCCACGCCGACGGCTCGGCGTGGACTAGCTACCCGCTGCCCACGCGCGTGCTCGAAAAAGGACGAGCCGCGACGGCGCTAATCCCCGCGCTCGCTCCGCGACCCCGACAAGGCGCAGGCACCGGCCACGACGTCCTCAGTTACGAGATGGTGGGTCTGGTCGCCAAGCTGCTGTCGAAGCGGCTTTCTCTCGGTTTTTATGCCCTCGTTCCGAACGGCGATTTCACGACCTTGCGAGCGCCGTACGTCGACGAACGCGAGCAATATTTCACGAACAGCCTCCACCCCGAGCTGTATTCGGACCGCCTCACCGCGATCTCGATCGCGCTCGGCGCCGGCTTCGCATTGTCGGACAAGGTCTCGGTGGGTGCTTCGGCGACCATCGGACTTCGCGCCGGGGTCGGGGCGCCGGTGTACGTCACCGATGCCGGGCGCTTGCAGGATCTCCTGCTGACGCTCGACACGAAGGTGAACGTCGCGATCTCTCCGCACTTCGGCATCTCCTACCGACCGAACGATCGCTGGCGACTGACGGGGACCATTCACACGCCGCAAAAAGTGGAGCTCGACGCGACGTTCACGTTCTTGCTCGCGACCGGGGTGTCACAGGCTTCCGGCGTCTCGTTTTTGCTCGATTACGTGCCGTGGCAGTTCGGCGCCGGCGCCGCGTACGACTTGGTCAAGGCGAGCAACGATACCGTTACGCTCGTCGGAAGCGCCATTTACGGGCGCTGGTCGGACTACGTCGACCGCCACGACGATCGGCCGCTTTCGGCGTATCCGTGGTCGGACACCCTCACCGGTGCAGCCGGCGCTCGCTATGCACACGGCCCGATTGGGACGTTCCTCGATCTCCAGTACCAGCCCACGCCCGTTCCTCTGCAAACCGGACGCACCAACTATGTCGACAATGATCGATTCGGGACGGACGTCGGCGCCGACTACACCTTCCACGCGCTGAACACCGGGATGCATGTCGGCGCGCAACTCCAGACCTACTATCTCATCCCGCGTCACCAGTGGAAATTAGTGCCGCCAAGTGCGCCCGATGGGCAACTGCACACGCCGGCGCTCGTCCGAGACGAAGTTCCCGACGACGCGGTCGTCATCGATCAGCCCTTGGCGGGTCGCACCGGTTTGCAGACGAATAACCCAGGATTCCCTGGCTTCGGAAGCAGCGGCTGGATCGTCGGGGGCGGCGTCTACCTGTCCGTCGATATGTAGACGGGATCGTCGGAGCGCGACGTCGGCCCGCCCGAAGGCGACGTCGCTCGGCGCGCTCGACGTTCGTCAGCCGGCCCTGGGCGTGAACTTCACGCGCACCGGTTTGCTCGGTCTCACGGTGGCGACCGCGACCGGCTTCACGTCGGCACACGACTGCACCTCGACGTCGAAGCGATTCAGGAGCTGGGCCATTAGCACCACCGTTTCGATCAGGGAAAACGCGTTACCGATGCAGATGCGCGGGCCGCCCGAAAAAGGCAGATAACACCACTTGTGCGGCAGCTTGCCGGCTCCCCCCGCGAATCGCTCGGGATCGAATCGCGCGGGCTCCGTCCAGAAGTCCGGGTGACGATGCACGCCCCAGATGAACGGCAGCACCGCATCGCCACGAGCGACGTCATAGCCGCCGAGCTGGTCGTCTACCGCGGCGTTCCGGCCGACCATCGGCGCCACCGGCCGATATCGTAACGTCTCGTCCACGACCTGGCGCAGGTAAACCAGCTTGGAGACGTCGTCGAAAGTGGGATCGCGGCCACCGAGCACGCGAGCGACTTCGTCTCGCATCTGCGAGAGGACGTCGAGGCGACCGTCGAGCAATGCGAAGAGCCAGGTCAACGTCAGTGCGGTGGTCTCGTGCCCGGCTATGAACAGCGTGATCACCTCGTCGCGAATGGCTTCGCGGGAGAGCGCAGCGCCGTGTTCGTCGCGCGCGTCGAGCAGCATCGACAGGAGTGAGCCGTTCCCACCCTCCAGGTTCTTCGCGCGATCGATGATCGTGTACACGTTGCGATTGAGCCCGGAGAGCGTGCGCTTGAACTTGACGTTGCGCGGCGTGGGGAGCCAAGCCGGCAATTGAACGCCGTTCGTGCGGGCGCTCACCAGCTCGAGCGCCTCGCCGAGCGCCTCGTAGGAAATCTCGTCGGCGTCGATGGTGCCCTCGCCGAAGAGGGCGCTGACCACCACGTCGAGGGTGAGCCGCACGAACTCCGGGTGCATGTCGAGCACCCCACCCTCCGGCCCGAGCCGCACTGCGAGACGATCGAAATAGCGCGCGCCACTCGCGACCATGACGGTGGTCAATTTTTCGAGCGAATGCCGATGAAAGGCCGGCTGCGCGAGCGTGCGCCGCTCCTTCCAGGCGCTTCCTTCGAGCGTGATGAGCCCGTCGCCCAGGATCCCGCGTAGCGAATCGAGGACGCTGCCTTTGATGAAATTCTCGCGTTTGGTCAAAAGCACGTGCTGAATTAGATCCGGGTGCACCACGGCGACGGCCGACATGTTGCCCAATCGCATGCGAAAGACGTCGCCGTGCAGCGCCCACTGCTCCTCCATGAACGGCAATAGCCCTCGAAACACGCCCACATTCCCAATCAATGGCCAGCTTCGCGGTCCCGGCGCGAAACGTTTCGGTTGTGACGCCACGGATGCTAGTGCGGTCATGACCGAGTTTTGTCTAACACCCGCGTCGAAGGGGCACGCGGCCAAGGACTGACGCGATCGGCCATACCCGTTCGATGCAGACTCGCATCGAGCGCGGCCGAAATTGACATCGACTTGGCCGCGACGGTCAGCGGACGAGAGTGCTAGTTCGAAACCCGAACCCCCTCGGCCGATGAAGGATCACATGAAGCTCGCGGTTCCGGCTTTGGTCACTGCGTTTCTGGTTGCGCCGCTATCGAACGCTCACCCCGTTGCGCAGCCCGGCGCTTCGGCGAGCGAACACGCGGAACCGCTCGACACGACGTACCCGGCGGACTCGATTCTCGGTGAGTGGTGGTCGGAGGGCAAAGAGGGGCGGCTGAAGATCGTCAAGACGAAGAGCGGCCTCTACGAAGTCGTCATCGTCGACGGCAAGGACGCCGACAACAAGGACGTCAAAAATCCCGACCCGAAGCTTCGCGAGCAGAAGCTCCGCGGAAAGGTGATCATGTGGCACCTGCGCTTCGAGGACGGCGAGTACATCGACGGCTACTGCTACAACCCGCGCGACGGAAATACGTACCGGGTGAAAATGAAAATAACGGGACCCGCCTCGCTACGCCTTCGCGGCTACCTCGCGATTCCGCTGCTCGGGCAAAACCAGGATTGGACGCGCGCGACGTAGGCGAAGCGGCCCGATTCCGGCACCTCGTACGATGCTCTCCGCGAGCATCGGCGAGCAACTCGTGGACATCGGCGCGGAGCGCTGGCACTGAGAGTGCGATGGACCGGCTCGACGCGATGGCGATGTTGGTCGCCTCGGTGGAAGCGGGCAGCTTCTCGGCGGCGAGTCGCAAGCTCGGTGTTCCGTTGCCGACGATCAGTCGCAAGGTTTCGGACCTCGAAGCCCATCTGAAGACACGTCTCCTGGTGCGATCGACCCGTAAGCTCGTGTTGACGGAGGCCGGCGCCAGCTACGTCACGGCGTGTAGACGCATCTTGGAAGATCTCGGCGAGGCCGAGGCGCACGCGGCCGGCGAATACTCGGTGCCGCGCGGCGATCTCGCGCTGACCGCGCCGATCGTGTTCGGGCGACTTCACATCGTTCCCGTCGTGAACGAATTTCTGTCGCGCTTCGGCGAAATCAACGTCCGGATGACGCTCTCCGATCGGAACGTGAGCCTCGTCGACGATCGGATGGACGCGGCCGTCCGCATCGGGGCTCTCCCGGACAGCAGCCTGATCGCGACGCGGGTCGGAGCGATCCGCTCGGTTGTGTGCGGCAGCCCGTCTTATTTTGCAGCGCACGGTAAACCAAAGTCCCCCGACGATTTGGTCCATCACGAGTGCGTCACGTTCTCGGAAATGGTCGCAGGAACGCCCTGGGTGTTCAAAGGGCGCGGGCGCCAGGCGAAGTTCGTCGCGCCCCGGTGCCGCCTCCAGATCAACACGGCAGAGGCGGCCGTCGACGCCGCGATCGCCGGCATCGGCATCGCCAACGTGCTCTCGTATCAAGCGGCGCGCGCCGTGAACGAGAAGAAGCTCGAGCTCGTGCTACGAGATTTCGAGCCGCCGGCCATCCCGGTTCATTTCATCCATGCCCATCAGGGCCTCTTGCCGGTGAAGCTGCGGCGTTTTCTCGAATTCGCGACGCCGCGCGTTCGCAAATCGCTGCTCACGGCGCACAAGAAGCTCGGCTACGACGACGCCGAGTCGGAGTCCGACGAGTAATTCGCACCGCCTTCGTGCTCTCGAATTTCGAGAGGCGGGTTCTCGAATCCGCGTGATTATCGCCGTTTCAGCAGGCGTTAGGTTCCGGGCGTCACACCGCTCATCGGCGCTCCGCCGAGAAGGACACGTCATGCTCTCGAAGACCCTCGTCATCAACGGGATCGACATTTTCTATCGCGAGGCAGGCGATCCGTCACTGCCGAAGCTCCTGCTGCTTCATGGGTTTCCCGCTTCGTCGCATCAGTACCGGGATCTGATCCCGGCGCTGGCGTCGAAATTTCACGTCGTCGCGCCGGATTATCCAGGGTTCGGCAATTCCGGCATGCCTTCCCCGGATGGCTTTGCCTACACCTTCGACAGCCTCGCCGAGGTCATCGAGGCCTTCGTTCAGAAGATCGGCTTCACCGGTTTCGGAATGTACGCGCAGGATTACGGCGGTCCAGTCGGTTTCCGCGTCGTCGAGCGACACCCCGAATGGCTGAAGTGGCTGATCGTCCAGAACACGAACGCGTACGAAGTCGGCTTCACGCCGGCCTGGGACGAGCTCCGCAACAATTACTGGAAGGGTCGCACGCCCGCGGCAGAGAAGGCGATCGGCGCGTTCCTCGAGCCCGCGACGGTGAAGGCAATCTACCTGCACGGCCATGCTCGTCCCGAGCGCATCAGCCCGGACAACTGGAACATGGACAACCATTTCATGGAGCGCCCCGGCGCAAAGCAGCTGCAGCTCGACCTCTTTTACGACTACCGAACCAACGTCGCCCTGTACCCGAAGTGGCAAGCGTTCTTGAAACAGCATCAACCGAAGACGATCATTTTTTGGGGGCAGAACGACATCTTCTTTACCCCCGCGGGCGGGGACGCCTATCTCGACGTCCTTCCGAAAGCCGAAATGCATCGCCTCGATTCGGGCCATTTTGCCGTCGAGGATTGTCTCGATGAGATCGCCACGAAGATGATCGCGTTTCACGCGAAGCACGTGGCTTCGTAGGCTACGCCGTTCAGCGACTGTGCCCCGCCGCGCCTCGGTCTACCCCGAGACGATATTTTCCGAGCGGGGCGCAGAAGCCGCGCTCGAGCGTCGATGTCGTGCGAGCGCGAAACCGCGGTCGTTTTGTCGGTCCCGCGCATTGAGCCGGCATGCGACGACCCGCCGTGAGCAAATGCAGCCGGCAAGCGCGAGCGCGCGGTTGATCGACGATCCAACTTTCGCTTTGGATCTAAGTTGGTGCCCAATCCTCGCGCGCCCGTCGCGTTGACACACGAACGTTCGTCCTTAGGTTCGTGGTTCGTCGTAGGCGCTCTATCATCCGAGCGCCGCGATGACGAACGCGCGAGATTTGCGAATTGGTCCGGATTCCGGCCGACGACCGATCGAAGAAGGAAGACGGATCATGAAGATACGCCCGCTACACGACCGTGTGGTCATCAAGAGACTGAAGGAAGCAGAGAAGACGAAGGGCGGAATCATCATTCCGGACAACGCGAAGGAGAAGCCCGTCGAAGCGAAAGTGATTGCCGTCGGTAACGGCAAGGTCCTCGAAGACGGTAGCGTGCGAAAGCTCGAGGTAAAGCCGGGGGACACCGTGCTCCTCGCGAAGTACACGGGAAGCGAGATCGAGCTCGGCGGCGAAGAGCACGTCGTGGTCCGCGAAGACGAGATCCTGGCGGTGCTCGAGGGCTGAAGGGTCGCGCAGCCGAGGGGTCACGCGCGAGCCCTCGTCCGGCAATTTTCAATGGAACGTTGAGAGGTATTGATATGTCTGCAAAAGAAATCGTGTACACGAACGCTGCTCGCAAACGGATTCTCACTGGCGTCAACGCGCTCGCGGACGTCGTGAAGGTGACGTTGGGCCCGCGAGGGCGAAACGTGGTGCTCGAACGGAGCTTCGGTACGCCGACCGTCACCAAGGACGGCGTCACCGTCGCGAAAGAGATCGAGCTCGACGACAAGTTCGAGAACATGGGCGCGCAGATGGTGCGCGAGGTCGCTTCTAAGACCTCGGACGTCGCCGGTGACGGCACCACGACGGCAACCGTGCTCGCTCAAGCGATCTACCGCGAGGGCGCGAAGCTCGTCGCCGCGGGCCACAATCCGATGGAGATCAAACGCGGGATCGACAAGGCAGTCGTGGCCGTCGTCGAAGCCGTGAAGAAGGCCGCCAAGCCCACTAAGGATCGCAACGAGATCGCTCAAGTCGGATCCATCAGCGCCAACGGAGACGCGGCGATCGGTCTGCTCCTCGCGGACGCGATGGAGAAGGTCGGCAAAGAGGGCGTCATCACCGTCGAAGAAGCGCAGAGCGCGGACACGACGCTCGAAGTCGTGGAAGGCATGCAATTCGACCGTGGGTTCCTCTCGCCATATTTCGTCACGAATCCCGAAAAGCTAGAGGTCGCGCTCGAAGACGTTCACGTGCTCGTCTCCGAGAAGCGAATCTCGAACATGAAAGACCTGCTGCCGTTGCTCGAAGCGGTGGCAAAGCAACAAAAGCCGCTGCTCATCATCGCGGAAGACATCGATGGGGAGGCGCTCGCGACGCTCGTCGTGAACAAGCTGCGCGGGACGCTCCAGGTCGCGGCCGTCAAAGCGCCGGGCTACGGGGATCGCCGCAAAGAGATGCTGAAGGACATCGCGGTCCTCACTGGCGGTCAGATCATTTCGGAAGAGCTCGGGCTCAAGCTCGAAAACGTGACCGTCGAAAGTCTCGGACGCGCGAAGCGTGTGTCGATCGACAAGGACAACACGACGCTCATCGGCGGCCAGGGAAAAAAGGAACTCATTCAGGGGCGCATCGCCGAGATTCGCACCCAGATCGAAGCGACGACGTCCGACTACGATCGCGAAAAGCTCCAGGAGCGACTTGCCAAACTCGTCGGAGGGGTTGCCGTCGTCAAGGTGGGCGCGCCGACCGAACTCGAGATGAAAGAGAAGAAAGCTCGCGTCGAAGACGCTCTCCATGCAACGCGCGCCGCCGTCGAAGAAGGCATCGTTCCCGGGGGCGGTGTAGCGCTCATCCGCGCGCAGAAGGCGCTCGATGCGCTTCAAGTGGATGATGAGCAACGGTTCGGCGTCGCGATCATCCGGCGCGCCATCGAGGAACCGCTTCGACAGATCGCTCAGAACGCGGGCCAAGAAGGCGCCGTCGTGGTCGCCCGAGTGCGCGACGGCAAAGGTACCTTTGGGTACAACGCCGCTTCCGGCGAGTACGGCGATCTGCTGGCGATGGGCGTCATCGATCCGGCGAAGGTGGTACGAACCGCGCTTCAGAATGCCGCAAGCGTTGCGGGGCTCCTCTTGACGACGGACGCACTGATTGCGGACAAATCGACGAAGCGGAGCAGCGTCGACGTCGACTGATTCGCATACGCCGAGCTCCGCGATAGACGACCTCAGGGCGGCGGTCGTTCGATGGAGCGATGCAGGATCGCGGGCGGGTGGACTCCGTGTTTACGAAAGGCGGTCAAGACTCTCGAGTGCACGTCCGTCTCGAAGGGCTTCTCGTAGCGACAATCGAAAACGTAGGGCCGAGCCTTGAGGTGAATTGCCACGTAACTGTCCTGGATGACCTGCCTGGCCAGCACCGGTACGGGATGGTCCAGGAACACGTAGAGACTCGTGAGACAGGCCTCGCGGATGAGGTCCGTCGCGAGTTCCAGATCCTGATCGACGCCGATGTAAAAGTCCATCGCGACCTGCATTTCGAGCGCGCCGTAGTTGCCGCTCGAGGTGACGTCGGTCAGCACCTTGTTGTTCGGGATCGTGACGATGTTGTGGTCGAGCGTGTTCATCTGCACGCTACGAAGGCCGATCTTGATGATGTCGCCGTACTCTCCGGCGTACGCGACGCGATCTCCCACCTGAAACGGGCGATCGAACATGATGGTGATTCCGGCAATGAAGGCGGCGACCAGATCACGCATCGCAAAGCCGATGGCGAACGCCAACCCGCCGCCGATGACGGTAACGGCGGTCGGATCGAG
>DATBBD010000709.1:0-2958 GCA_036271175.1 Polyangiaceae bacterium
TCGACCGGTTTCCGTCGTCGGACGAAGCGGGGCTCGCGCGCGTGTCGCTCGGCAAGCTCTTGCTCGCGAGCGGCGATCCCTCGGACGCCGAACGACAGTTCGGACAATATTTGAAAGGCGCGCCCGGGCAGCTCGCCGAAGAAGCGCTGGTGAATCGCGCCGAGAGCTTCCAGAAAATGGGACGCACGAAGGCCGAGCGCACGACGTGGCAACGGTTGCTCGCGGAATATCCGAATAGCGTTTACGCTGCCGAAGCGAGCAGGAGACTCGTCGCGCTTTCGAGTCCGACCGTCACGCCCGCTCCCTGATCGTGCCCACTCGGATTGCTCGCTTCGTCGCTCGCATCGCCCTGCCGATGGTCATCGTCGGTCTCGCGCTCGTGAGTCGAAGCGGCGCCGCAGCACCGCGCGACGAAGCGCGAGCGCTCGTCGTCTTGATCGGCGACGCAGGCGCGAGTGACGAGCTCCGCTCGGTGCTGTCCGAGCTGCTCGAACGGCAAGGGATCGCCGTCGAGTACGAAACGCGGGCTCGCTTTTCGTCGAACGCGCTCCTCTCCGAAAACCAGGACGGACGCGTGTGGGTGTTCGTTTCCGATCCGGGCCGTCGCGTCGCCAAGTTGTATTTTCGCGGGCCCACCGGAGAGCGGTTCTTGCTCCGTCGGCTCGCGTTGAAAAATGGCCTCGACGAGCTCGGGCGCGAATTGATCGGACAAGTCGTGGAGACGTCGACCGTCGCGCTCCTCGGCTCCGACGCCGGCGTGAGCCGCGAAGAAGCGCGCGCCGGCATCAGCGCAGAGGGCGACGACACCGAATCGCCAGGAGACGACGCCTTGCATTTAGGGGGGGCACCTTCGCCGGAAAAGGGCGACGCAGGTGTGGGCGCGCACGACCGCTCGCGATTCGACCTCGACGTGGACGCGCGCGGTTTTGCGAAGTGGTCCGGGCACGAGCTCGGATTCGATCACGGCGTCGGCGCCGAGGCCGCACTCGCGTTTCGAGCGTCGCGACGTTGGTTCGTCGGAGGCCGCGCGGAGCTCGAAACCGGCTTCGGGCAATCGATCGAGACCGACGCGCTCGACGCGGACGTCCGCGCGACGTCGTTTCGCATCGGTCCGGAAATCGGTATGCAGGAAGGGGTGGGCGCGTGGTCACTCGGGCTCCTCGCCGGCGCGGATCTCACGAAAACGACGCCGAAGGCGAGCGCCGATCCGACGCTTGCGCTGTCCGGTTCGAGTAGCGGCGCGGTTCCCGTCGTTCGTCTCGAAGCGCGCTACGTGCTCACGCTAGGCCTCTTTCGAATGACGGCGGGGATCTTCGGGGACACGTCGCTCGCCGACACGCACTACGACGTGGAAGACGCGAGCGGGTCGCACCGCGTCGCTGCGCCGTGGCCGGTGCGACCTGGGGTAGCGTTGACCCTGGGACTTCGTTCGGGTTTGTAAAAAAGACGTGGTCCGTTTTCGTTCATCGACACACTAGTCGCGACATGACGCAGCGCTCGAGGTGGGTCGCACCGGGTTTGGCCGTCGTTCTTCTGTCGGGGTGCGGCTCCGATTCGCACGTGCTCGCGAAGCGTACGGGGTCGAAACCCGCCGGGACGTCGTCGCCCGACGGCGGCGGCACCGGCGGCACTTCCGGCAGCGGCGGCACGAGCGCAGGCGGCGCGAGTGCGGCGACGGGCAGCGCGCCGAGCTGTACGTCGACCGCGACGACCGAGACGAACTGCAGCGACGGCGTGGACGACGATTGCGACGGCTATATCGATTGTCTCGACCCGGACTGCGAAGGGAAATCGTGCGGCGGCGCGCTCACGTGTACCGCGGGCGCGTGTCTCGGTGCTTCCGACGGCGGGCTCCCGACGCTGCCGACGATGAACAACGTGCACGTCACGCAGCGTGGCGACACGACGATCGTCGACTTCGAGCCCGTCGCGGACGCGCTCGATTACCGGATCTATCCGATGCCCGCGCCCGGCGACGTGCTCCTCGGTGCGAACGGCGAGCTGTCGGTGAAGAACGCGATTTACCGCTGCGCCGGCGATCGTCCGTTCATGGCGCGCAAGGACGACACCGGCTCGCTCTACGACGCGTCGCTCACCGGCGGCCAAGACGGGAACCTCATCAACAACTACGTGCGCAGTCCGGCGGACGCAGTGCTCGGCTACGTGTACCTGACGCCGGGCGACGGCCGGCAGCCGGTCTACAAGGTGAGCGACCCCAACGGCACCGGCGGCTTCATGAACGCGAGCTACCTCGTGCCGATCTACAACGAGGCGAGTCTCGCCGATTACGTGGTCGGCACGGACGCGCGCGACGCGCTGGTCGCGAAGGGCTTTCGCGACGACGGCGTCCAGTTTTACGTCCCCGATAGCGGCACGAAACCCGTTTACCGAAAGCTCTACACCGGGCTCTGGGACGGCAACGTGTCGGTGCTCTTCACCGACGGCCCCGAAGCCGATGCACGGATGATGGACGATCCGAAGATCGTCGCGGACTTCGGCACGCGTTTCAAAATACTCGACACGCAGGCGGCCGGCAGCGTCGCGCTTCACCGTGTGCTCTACAGCGGGAACAACAGCTTCGACGTCCTGGCCGCGGGCGACGCGCGCTATCAGCGTGTGCTCGAGCAAGGGAACGTGCCGTTTTCGTCGCTCACCTGGCCCGGTTTGACTGGAGCGACCACTCTGGTGGTCGAAGCGCTCGATCAAGGGTGCCCGTTCCCCGGCGGCTACGTCGCGTCCGAGGCCGCGCCGGCGGACTCGTTCAACAGTCCGTCACTCACCGTGGACCAGGCGCGTTTGCCGTCGGGTGAGGTGTTCATCAACGGCCAGCACGATCCGTCAAGCCGGCCCAAGCCGGTGGCGCGCGCCTACGTCGACGTCACGCCGGCGGCGCAGCCCCAGATGGACTTCCTGGCCACCTTCGACGACGGCGTCCAGTTTTACGTCCCCGATAGCGGC
>DATBBD010000710.1:0-5970 GCA_036271175.1 Polyangiaceae bacterium
GAAACGACTACATCCCCGACTCCGGTCTCAACAACACCGCCGATCGACAGGTGCTCGACGTCGAGATCTACGACCACATCGAAGAGGCCAACGCGGGCCTCTTCGGAAACGATCTCATCCAGTGGACCCCTTGGCTCCGAAGCAACTTGGGGCTTCGTGGAGACGTTTTTGCCCTGCACGTCGACAGCACCACGAACAATGCGAATTCCGGAAGCTCGACCGCGGGAATCATCAGCCCCAAGGCGACGCTGGTGTTTGGTCCGTGGGCTAAGACCGAGTTCTACGTGGACGCGGGAATGGGTTTCCATAGCAACGACGCGCGCGGTGTGACCATCACCGCGGACTCCGCCGGTGCGTCGCAAGGCCGGGTCCCTCTGCTCGTTCGCACCAAGGGCGCCGAAGTCGGAGCCCGGACCTCGGTGCTTCCCGGTCTCGTGAGCACGCTGTCATTCTGGTTATTGCAATCGGACTCCGAGCTTACGTTCGACGGCGATTCCGGCGACACGGAAGCGAACGGTCCCTCCCGCCGCTACGGAATCGAGTGGGCGAACTTCTACAAGCCGACGCGGTGGCTCACGCTCTCGGGTGACTTCGCGTTCACTCATGCGCGCTACCTTCACCGCCAGGAGGCGGTCGACGGCTCATCGGGGCTTTACATCGCCAACTCGATCCCGATCGTCATCTCGGCGTCCGCGGTAGTCGAAACTCAGAGCGGCGTCTTTGCCGGCGCGCGGTTGCGGTACTTCAGCTCCCAGCCGATCATCGAGGACGACAGCGAGCGGCAACCGGCTTCGACGACCATCAACGCCATGCTCGGCTATCGCTTCGGCCGCTTCGAGATCTCGGCGGAAGTGCTCAACGCTTTCGATTCCAAAGCGGACGACATCGCGTACTACTATCCGTCGCGCATCCCGAACGCGCTTCTGGCCGCGCGTGGTTTGCCCCCCGAGACCGCAGCCGGCGTGAACGACTTCGTGATCCACCCCGTCGAACCGATTCAGGTGCGCGGGAGCCTCACTGCTCATTTCTGAGAGGGTTCATGCGACTCACCGGGAGCCTCCTGATCGCGACTGCCTTGCACGGCGTCGTGATCGGACTCGGCGCCACGTGGTCGCAACCTGCATTCCCGTTACCGGCCGCGACTCCCGCTCACGCGGAGATCGAAGTGGAGATAATAGCGGCGCGACCGGATCCAATTGCAGAAGCGGTGCCGGTCGCAGCGACGCCAACGGCGTCTCGTTCGCCGTTACCAGCGGCTCCTGTCGTCGCGAAAACGTCGATAGCGCGCGCACCCCGGGCGGCGACCACCGGCGCGCCGAGCGAACGCGTTCCGCAGGAGATCCTGACGGACCCCGAGCCGGCAGCCAGCGAGGAACCCGTGATCGCCGAGCCTCCGAGCATCGCTCCTGCCGCGCCGACGGTTCCGGCTGTTTCTTCGCCGTCCGTGGCGCCCGCCGCACGAGCTCGCGGTTCGGGATTGCCCGCGCCATCACATGGCGAGCACCTCGTATCCGCCGCGCCCCATTACCGGACGAACCCGCCGCCGGAGTACCCGATCCCATCACGCCGTCGCGGTGAAGAAGGCGTCGTGTTCCTCAACGTCGTCGTGCAGCTCAACGGCCTGCCCGCGTCGGTTTCGCTGAACCGCAGCAGCGGCTTTCCCCTGCTGGATCGCGCCGCGCTCGAGGCGGTTCGTGGCTGGTCGTTCGAGCCAGCTCGCGCCGCCGGGGTGCCGGTTTCGAGCACCGTGGTGGTTCCGGTCCGCTTCTCCTTGTCGCAGTAATGGCAATGCCGAGCCCGTCGCGAGCACGCCGGCATCGTGCCACCTAGATAGAATTTCGTGCTACGTATTTTGCGCTCCCTGAACGCGCGGCTCTGCGGTCGACGGCTCGAACGCAGGTGAATTACCCGCCACCGATGCAATTTGATCGAGGTTCACGGAAGGGCTGAGAGCAGTCGCATCTCGTGTGTCCAGCACGCGTCCATGTCGCAAAAATTGTAACCGTCGCCATTCGCCATTCCTACGCTACTCACGGGCGGCACCGTTCGATTCGCCCGCGCTTCGTTTCGGGGCATTCTGGTTCCCTGGGTAGTCGCGAATGGGTCGCCGCTTAGAATTTTCTCTCGCTCACGGAACGGCGCGCTTCGCGGTGACTTCGCCTCGAGCGAAGACGAGCGACGGTGCTGTGGCGGGCCAAGCGTTCGAGCGGTGTCCCCGCCGTTCGAATGGGCTGGAGAGAACGATCGGCGAACGTGCTCATGCGGTGCTAGCCGCGTGCGAGCTCGGCGAATAAGTTGTCACGAGTAAACGCGAAAATAAAAAGGTGGTCGCATGAAGATTGACAAGCTTTTCCGAGTCATCGTCGTCACGGGCGCTTCGTCCACCGTTGGCCTTGCTGGCTGCAACGGCGACAACGGCGGCACCGGGGGCGGCCCTGATGGATCGTCATCGGCAACGGGTGGCGAAACCAACACCGGCGGCACC
Source organism: Polyangiaceae bacterium (assembly GCA_036271175.1). Taxonomy (GTDB): domain Bacteria; phylum Myxococcota_A; class Polyangia; order Polyangiales; family Polyangiaceae; genus DASZVB01. The sequence goes on from DATBBD010000710.1 coordinate 2,486, forward strand.
ACCGTCGCGAGCAGCGGTGGCGCGACGAGCACCGGCGGTGAGACGAGCACCGGCGGCACCACCGTGACGAGCACCGGCGGAACGACGGCATCCGGCGGTGAGACGAGCACCGGCGGAACCACCGTGACGAGCACCGGTGGAACGACGGCATCCGGTGGAACGACGCACACCGGCGGCACCACCGCATCAGGCGGCGCGACGCACACCGGCGGCACCACCGCGAGCGGCGGTACCACGGCAAGTGGCGGCGCGACGCATACCGGCGGAACGACGGCATCGGGCGGAACGACGGCCAGCGGCGGAACGACCGCGTCGGGCGGAACGACGGCGACCGGCGGCAGCACCGCAGCCATGTGCGAGTGCCACGTGAGCGCGGCCAGTCCGACGTGGTGGGACTGCAATGGCTGCTGTTGCTGGCTCTCGTCCGGTTCGACTTGCTTCGGCGGGGACGGCCCGATCTGCAGCAGCGCCGCCGACGGCAAGTGCTGCAGCGACAGCGGGCACGCGCAACCCCCGTAACCGCGAGGACACCATTTCCTCGGACGTCACTTCATCGGACACGGAGATCGTTCGCGCGCGGCTCGCGTCCACGTGGGCGTTTCGAACGCGCGCGGAAATCGAGGCGAGCGCGCGGTTTTCGCGCATGGCGGGCGAGCTCGCGGAGACCGGCGCGACCGACGTCGTCGTCCAAGGCGCGGCCGACGCGGCCGACGACGAAGCACGGCATCGCGATCTGTGCAATCAGCTCGCGGTGAAATGGGGCGAACCGAACGCGCTCCGGCACACACCGCCGCGCCAGCGGATCGGTCGCTCCGACATGGCGCCGCGCGATCGCTTGCTCTGGGAAATGGTGTCCGTGTGCTGTCTCGGCGAGACCATGAACACGGCGCTCATGACGCGATGTCTCGAAGTCGCGAAGGACGAGGAGATCCGAACGACGTTGCGTGCGCTCCTCAAAGACGAAGTGCGGCACGCGCGGCTCGGATGGGCGCACCTCGCCGCCGAACGCGGCGCGGGGCGGGGCGAGTTTCTTCGCGACGTGCTGCCGCACATGCTCGAAGCGAGCATCGAGCCCGGCTTTCTCGAGGGCACCCTGAACATGCCGTGGACGGACGCGCTCTACGACTACGGCGAGCTCCCCTTGCCCGAGCTCGTCCAGATCTTTCAGGATACGTTGAACCTCGTCGTCTTCAAGGGCCTCGATGCGATGGGCATCGACACGTCGAAGGGCCGCGAGTGGCTCGACGCTCGCCTCAGCGCCGCGACGTCTTAGGCGGAGAACACGCCGAGCGCGTCGAGTAGCGCGGTCACTTCGTCGTCGGTGCCGACCGTGATCCGAAGGCCGTCGTCGAGCAACCGCCGATCGAAGTAGCGCACCAAAATGCCGCGCGCTTTCAGGAAGTCGTACGCGGCGCGCGCGCGCTTCGCCTCGGTGAGGCGCGCGAAGACGAAATTCGCCGAGCTCGGGAGCACGTCGAACCCGAGCGTCGCGAGCCCCGACGCGAGACGCGCGCGAGACGCGCGGATCTTCGCGACGTTAGCGCGGACCCACGGCAAATCGTGGAGGCTCGCGGCGCCTGCGACGATCGCGAGCCGGTCCAGGTTGTAGCTGTCCTTGATCTTGCCGACGCCGGTCACCAGCTCGGCGGAGCCGAACAGGAGCCCGAGACGCATGCCGGCCAGGCTGTGGCTCTTCGAAAAAGTGCGGAGCACGGCGACGTTCGGACGGCTGCGCGCCAGCTCGAGCGCGTTCTCGTCGGCGAAATCCGCGTACGCCTCATCGACCACCACGACGCTGTTCGGCAGCGCGCGGGACAGCTCGTCCAAGAGCGCGACCGAGTACGTCGTTCCGGACGGCGAATTGGGGCTCGCGATGAACACGATTTTCGCTCGGGTTTCGAAGAGCGCGCGCGGCAACGAAAAGTCGCGCGAAAAGTCGTGGGTGACGATGCGCGCGCCCTGCGCGTCGGCGAGCGTCTCGTAGAGCACGTACGTCGGATACGGGTACGCGACGGCTTCGCCCGGCTCGACCAACGCGCGCACCAAGAGCGCGAGCAATTCGTCAGAACCGTTCCCGGCGAGGATCTGCTCGAACGGATGCCCCGTGGTGTCGGCGGCGGCTTGCCGGAGTGCACTCGCCGCGGGGTCGCTGTAGAGACGGAGTCGCGCCCCGTCGTCGGCGAGCTCCTGCGCGATCGCCTCGGCGACCCGCGGACTCGGCGGGTACGGGTTCTCGTTGGTGTTCAGCTTGATGACGCGCGAGCCGGGCGCGGGTTGCTCCCCCGGCACGTAGGCGCTCATGCGAGAGACGGCGTCGCGAAACGGCAAGACCACGTCGCCGCCATCGCACGTTTTGCGGTCAGTGCCCACTCCCGCGCCGCGCCCGCTCCGGGCGGCCGCGTCCCCACCGCGTCGAGCAGGGCCCGATTCACGCACCCACCCTCAGAATCCGGCCGCGCTCCGCCCCGCAACCAGCGGCGGCGCGCGAACCCGCGATCGACGCACTGGGTACTTCTTTGAGGGTGCAATCTCACTGCGTGACTGTTCCAGTGAGCCGGATGGTCGTGCGTTCGAGCCGAATCGGTAGCCGGGCGACATTGAAGTGCCAGCTGACGGCCGCTACGACGATCGAGGATTTCGCGGAGATTGCGGCGCGACTGCGAAACCGAAAGGCCTTCTTAGAAATGCCGAGAACGATGCGATCTGCCACGGTCTGGACTTTGGGCGCGGGAGCGCTCTTACTCGCTGCGGGCTGCAGCTCCGGCGATAATGCAAGCGGTCCGTCGCCAGCCGACTTCGAAACCGGCGGGCTCTCGGGCTCCGGTGGATTCGTCGGAACTGGCGGTATTCAAACGGGAAATGGCGGATCGACCTCGTCGGGCGGAACCGCGACGGGCGTCGGCGGCTCGAGTATCGGCAGCGGCGGCTTTCAGGAGAGTGGGGGCACGCTCAACGGCACGGGCGGCGAAGTGGGGACGGGGACCGGAGGAGCCTCGAGCGGAGGCACAACGGCAAGCTCGGGCGGCACGGGCGGCTCCGATCTCGACGGCGGACCTGACGGGTCGACCGGCAACGGCGGCACCGCGTCCGGCGGAACGACGAGCTCCGGTGGAGCGACGGCATCAGGTGGAACCACCGCATCGGGCGGAACGACGAGCTCCGGTGGAACCACGGCATCGGGCGGAACCACGGCATCGGGCGGAACCACGGCATCGGGCGGAACCACCGCCGACGGCGGCCCGGCATCCGGTGGAACGACGGCTTCTGGTGGAACCACGGCGTCGGGCGGGACGACGAGTTCTGGCGGAACGACGAGCTCCGGTGGAACGACGAGCTCCGGTGGAACGACGAGCTCCGGTGGAACGACGAGCTCCGGTGGAACGACGAGTTCCGGTGGAACGACGAGCTCGGGCGGCACGACCGCTTCGGGTGGAACGACGGGCTCGGGCGGCACGACCGCTTCCGGCGGAACGACGGGCTCGGGC
>DATBBD010000711.1:0-2246 GCA_036271175.1 Polyangiaceae bacterium
GGCAAAATCGTCGGCGACACCGAGGGCATGACGAAGATCGTCGTGTGCGCCAAGACCATGAAGCTCCTCGGCGTGCACGTGATCGGCGAAAACGCGACCGAGCTCGTGCACGTCGGGCAAGCGGTGCTCCACCTCGAGGGCACCGTGAATCTCTTCATCGACATGGTGTTCAACTTCCCGACCTTGGCCGAGTCGTACAAGTACGCGGCCTACGACGCGCTCGACGCGCTCCATCGACGAGGGCTCTGAGGGCGTGAACGTCGTCCGCGCGTCGCTTCTGCTCGTCGCGATCGTCGCGTCCGTTTTTTCCAGCGCGTGTCAGACGGCGAGCGCCGGCTCGAACTCGTTTTGCTTCTTCGAATCGGGCGAGCTGCTCACCGGGCAATGTCTGACTCTATGCCAGAGCGAGTGCGCGCTCGCCGCGTCGGCCGGGTGCGAGCCCGCGAATTGCGAAACGACGTGCGACGCCGCCGACGCAAAGCGCTCCTCGTCGTGTCACGACGCGAGCTACGTGTACTGGCGCTGTCTTCGAACGAGTGGCGGCCCGAACGTGACTTGCGGGGATGTTGGTGCGAATTTCTCGACGTCGAGCTCGCTCTGCGCCTCCGATCGCGCGTCCGAGACGACCGCCTGTGACGCACCCGACGCCGGCGCGCCGCTACCGGTCTCCACGGGCACCCCAATCACTCAATAGATCGCGTTCAGCCCTGAACGGTGACGATCAGACGCCGCGAATGTCCGCGACGCCGGTGCTCGAACAAGTAGAGCGCTTGCCATACGCCGAGTGCGAGACGGCCGTCGCGCACCGGAATCGTTTCGCTCGTGCGGGTGACGGCGCTCCGTGCGTGCGCGGGCATGTCGTCGGGGCCTTCGGCGTCGTGCTCCCACTCTCGCGACTCCGGCGCGAGCTCGGCGATCCATCGTTCGAGATCGCGCAGCACGGCGGGGTCCGCGTTCTCTTGAATGACGAGGCTCGCCGACGTGTGCTGCACGAAGACGACGCACAGCCCGACGCTCACGCCCGAGCGCCGGACGACGGCGGCGACCGCGCTCGTGACGTCGACGAGACTTTGCCCGGGCGTCGCGATTTCCAGGGTTTCTTGGTGCATGGCCGGGACGACTCTACGGCGTTTGGGAACCGATGCAGAGCCCGTAGCCGTCAGGGAACCCCGCGGTCGCCTGACATTTTCCGGACGCGCAGGCGTTCTGATCGGCCGTGTCGCAGATTTGCACGCACAGCCCGATGGCGCTCGAGCAGAAATAGCCCGCGGCACAGGGACACGGTTCCCCCGCTTTCGAGCCGCCCGGCTCGACGCAGCTCGTCGTGCCGTCGCCGCGAACGATGGTGCACGCGGTCGTCTCATCGCAAACGCAGCTCGATCCGGTGCACGGGTACGGTTCGAGGAGCTGACAATGATCGGCGGGCAAGCATACCGGCACCTTCAGCGCCGCGTGCGTGCTCCCGAGCTCCAGCAGCGGGCCTTTGCCGCAATACGTGCCCGCACCGCAGCGAGTCGACTTCGCGCTGCAGCAATACGGCAGACAGCGGCCCGCGCCCTTGTCGCCGACGCACGCGAGCGTCGCTCGGCAATCTCCCGACGACGCGCACGGCGCGTTCACGTCGCCGGGCCCAGCGCGACCGCAGCCGCGGACGGGGCTGCCGGAGTCGTCGCTGTTCACCTGACACGCGAAGAGCGGCCCGGCGTCCACGCCGGGAACGTCGATACCCGGTGCGCCGCCCGTCGCCCTTCCGCCGTCGCGGGCCCGCGGCGGACCCGCTTCGATTCCGGCCTCCCGTGCGCCGCGCGTCGGCCCCGCGTCGTTGCTCGACGCATCGACGCTCGCGTCCGCCGCCGCGTCACTCGCTGCGTCGCCCGCGTCGAGCGACGTCGCGACGCCACCCGTCGCCGGCGCGCCACCGCTCGATGCCGCGCCGCCCGCACCCGTCGCGCCGCCATTCGAAGCGGCGTCCGATCCCGGCGCCTTGACCCCGCCGTTACCGCCGTCGAAATCGGCGCAAGCGTCGGGGTCGTCCGGGATGTGCTGGAAGCAAAAGTCCGCGGTCCCGCAGAGCGGACTGACGCCCGGAATGCGCTTCGGGCCCGCGTCACCGGCGTCACCCGGATGAAGAGCGATATTGCCGCCGTCGCCGCTGAGATTCGGGTTCCCCGACGGTCCGTTCGACGAATCGCTGAAGGAGGCGCACGACGCGGCCCAGCCGACGCTCGTCCCGAGAGCGATCGCCC
>DATBBD010000712.1:0-4024 GCA_036271175.1 Polyangiaceae bacterium
TTCTACGTCGAACGGACCTTGGTGCTGCTATTCGGGTTGGTGGGGCAGCTCGCGCCGACCTTGGGTTTGCCGGGCGTCGCCGCGCCCGTCGCCGCCAAAGCGATGCTCCGCGCGTTCGCCGCCAAGGCCGCCGTCGAGACCGAAGAAGACGCGCCGCTTTCCGCCTGACGGCCTCACCGCGCGGCTCGTTTCAGGGCTCGAACGTGAGGAGCGGACGGAGGCCGCGCATCAGCACCGATTTCGGCGTGAGTCGCATCGCGGTGTCGCGCACGAACCGCTGCACGTCACCGGACCACTGCGCCACGTCGCCGAGCGCGCGGGAACGCCGGACGATGTCGTTGGCGCGGGTCACGCGCTGCGCCTCGTATTGCCGGAACGCGGCGATCAAGTCGCCGTGCTCGCCGAGCGCCCGCGACAGCACCGCGGCGTCTTCGATCGCCTGGCAGCCGCCTTGCCCGAGGTTCGGCGTCATCGGATGCGCGGCATCGCCGAGCAACGTCACGCGGCCGTCGCTCCATCGCCGGATCGGCGGACGATCGTAAATGTCCGTCCGTAGGATCTGCTTCGGTGGCGTCGCGCGGATGATCTCCGCGACGGGCGCGTGAAAATCGTGAAAGCGGTGAGCGAGCGCGCCGGCCACGTCTTCCGGATCGCGCTCGCCGGCGCGCGCGTTCGCCGTCGCGAACCAGTACACTTTGCCGCGCCCGATCGGCACGATGCCGAAGCGGCGGCCTTTGCCCCAGCTCTCCGACGCGCGCCCTGGCGGCGTGAGATCCCACCCGTCCGCCACGCCGCGCCAGCTCGTGTACCCCGCGTAGATCGGCGGCCCATCGCCGACCAGCGTGGAGCGCACGCGCGACCACAGGCCGTCCGCGCCGACGAGGATCGCGCCGTGCACCTGTCGGTCGTCCTCGGCGATGCAAACGACGTCGGTCGGCGTTTGCTCGTACGTCGCGACGGAAAACTTGGTCTTGACGATATCGCGGCCGGCCGCGTCGAGGAGCACGTCATGGAGCCAGCTCCGGTGAATCGCGAGCACCGGCGCGCCGAGTTCGCGCTCGAGCGCCGCGAACGACGTGGTGGCCAGCACCTTGCCGCGAAAATGGCGGATGGTCGCTTCGACGAGGCGATGGCCGGCGGCGAAAACGGCTCCGTCCAGACCGATGTCGCGAAGCGCCTTGAAGGCGTTCGGTTGGACGGTCATGCCGAACCCGAGCGGCGCGGCCACGCCCGAGCGCTCGAGCACGATGACGTGCCGGCCGCTCTTCTGCAGCGCGGATGCCAAGGTGAGGCCACCGATGCCTGCGCCGGCGATGACGATTCGTCCGTCGACCATGTCGTGGAGCGCTCGACATGTTAGGTCAGATCGACGAAAAGGGCCCGCTAATCATGACCATCCTGGTGACCGGCGCGACCGGGTTTCTCGGCTCGCACATCGTCGAGCAACTCACGACCGAGGGCCGCGATGTGCGCGCGTTAGTAAGGAAGACGAGCGACACGACGTTTCTCCGCACGCTCCCGCACGTGACGTTCGCGGAAGGCGCGGTCGACGATCTCGACAGCTTCGTGAACGCAGCGAATGGCGTCGAAGCCATCATTCACGCCGCTGGGCTCGTGAAGGCGCGAAACCAGAGCGAGTTCATGAAGACGAACGCCGAGGGCACCGCGAACGCCGTCTCGGCGGCGCGACGCGCCGGCCATCAGCTTCGCCGCTTCGTGCTCGTGTCGAGCCAGGCCGTCGCTGGGCCGAGCGAAGACGGAAGCCCGGTCCCCGTCGATGGCGCTCCGGGGCCGGTGACCCACTACGGCGAGAGCAAACTCGCGGGCGAACGTGCGGCCTTGGCGGCGAAGGACGATTTTCCGCTCACCGTGCTCCGGCCGCCGCTCGTGTACGGTCCGCGCGATCGCGAAGTGCTCGCGTTCTTCAAAGCAGTGAAGACCGGCGTGCTTCCGTACATGGGGGCACCGACGAAGCGCATCAGCGTGATCTACGGAGGGGACGCGGCGAGCGCGTGCATCCGCGCCGTCGACGCTCAAGTACCGAGCGGCAGCATTTATTTTTTGGAGGACGGGCTCACGCGGTCCTTCGAAGAGCTCGTCCTCGCCATCGAAGCGGCGGTGGGACGGCGCGCGTGGCTCCGGTTCCCGCTCCCGCGATCGGTGATCGAAGTCGCAGCAACGGCGAGCGAGCTCTACGGGCGAGTGACGAACCGTGCCGTCATGCTCACGCGCGACAAGTGCAACGAGCTCTTCGCCGCGAACTGGGTGTGCGACGCGGGCCCGGCGCGGCGCGACCTGTCGTGGAGCGCCCAGGTGCCGTTCGATCTCGGCGCGAAGCGCACCGCGGATTGGTACCGCGCGAACGGCTGGCTCTGAGAACGCGGCGGACGCGCTCTACGTCCCGCCGACGCCGCCCGTCCGCTCAGGGCTCCCTATAAAATCGAGGAACGCGGCGCGACACGTTGGTGAGCACTTCCCACGGAATGGTGCCCATCTGTTCGGCGAGCTCGGCGATCGTGATCTCGTCGGCGCCGAGGGGCCCGCGTTGAGGGCCGATCGCGACGACTTCGTCGCGGAGATCGACGCCCGGCACGTCGGTCACGTCGATCATCGTCAGGTCCATGCTGACGGCGCCGACGATGGGAGCGCGCTTGCCGCGCACCAAGAGGTGGCCCTTGTTGGAGACCGCGCGCGACAGGCCGTCGGCGTAACCGAGCGGAACCGTCGCGACGCGGGAAGCGCGCGACGCGGTCCACGTCGCGCCGTAACCGGCGGAGTCGCCAGCGTCGAGATCGCGGAGCGCGACGACCTCGGAGCGGACGCGCATCGCGGGGCGAAGCTCGGCGCACATTCCGGGACGCGGTTCGACTCCGAATAGCGCGAGCCCGGGACGGACGGCGTCGAGGTGGCTCCTCGGAACCTGGAACATCGCGGCGCTGTTCGCGGCGTGACGGACGCGCGGCGTGAGCCCGTCCTTGGCGAGCTCGGCGGTGACGTGGTCGAACACGTCGAGCTGACGTTCGACCGACTCGGTTTCGCCGGAATCGGCGCACGCGAAGTGCGTCATGAGCCCGTCCATGACGACTTCGGGATGACGGAGAAGCGCGCGCGCGACGCCCATGACGGCGCGCGGCGTGACGCCGAGGCGCGCCATTCCCGTGTCGACTTTCAGATGGACGCGCAGCGGTTCCGAGCCGGAAAATCGTACTTCGTCGGCGAGCGCTTCGATCTGGCCCGCGTCGTACACGATCGGGGTGAGCTCGTGACGGAGGAGCTCGCCCCACGCGCCGCCGTAGTAGCCGCCCATCACGACGATCGGCAGCTTGATGCCCGCTTCACGAAGTTCGATTGCCTCTTCGAGGAGCGCGACGCAAATGCCGGCGGTGCCGGCGCGCTCGAGCGTGCGCGCGACGGCTTTCGCGCCGTGGCCGTACGCGTCGGCTTTGAGGACGCTCCACACCGGGCTCTGACTCGCACGCTCGGCGACGCGGAGGTTGTGCCGCAGGTGCGCGAGGTTGATCTCGGCGCGGGTCGGGCGAACGGCTTCGTTCGGCAGCGCTCGCTTCGGGCGCAACACGCGAGGCAGCGGCGTGGCGAGCGGCGATGTGCTGGGTCGAAGGGGAAACAAACGTGCAGTCATGTTCCGACGCCTGAGACCAATTCGTTAACGTGGACGCCATGACGGCGTCAACTTCCGTGCGGGCGAGGGGGGGTCGCCGGGGCTCCGCGCGGTGGTCATTCGAAGCAACGCCGCATGCAATGCCGGTAATCCTCTCGGCACGTATTGCAGTCGGCCTGTTTGCCGTCGCAGACCTTCTCGCACTCCGTGAGCGAATTGTCGCATTCGGAACCGCAGGCCGCGCCCGGCAGATCCGACGCGGCGGGGGCAGGGTCCGGTGTCGCCGGTTTCGGCACGGGGACCGTCTTCGGCGGCGGCTCGTGCGCGCTCGTCGGCGCGGGAGCGGCCATCGGCGCGTCCGGTGCGGTGCCCGCACCGACTTCGGCGAACACGCGCTCCTGCGCA
>DATBBD010000713.1:0-3458 GCA_036271175.1 Polyangiaceae bacterium
TCGGGAAGATCGCGGAGCACGTCGGCGAGGGTCGCTTCTTCGAATCGCGCGATGCGTGCGCCGCCTTCGGTCGCGTTGACGAGACGAACATTCGGGCACTCGCGCGCGAGAATGGACGCAGCGCCTTCGAACCAGGTACGAACCGCGGTGAAGCTCGGCGTCGAGGACACGGCGCCCTTGCCGCCCCAGGCTAGGATCGAGATCAACGGTTCGCGAGAGTGGATCGCGGTACCGGCGCGGTCGTGGGTGTCGCGAACCGTCGCGCACCAGTCGAGCGCGACGTGCGTACCGTCGGCGGACGGCGTGGCACGCGATTGTTCGAAAACGCTCCCCGGCGCGTACGCTCGGCCGTCCGTGTACGCGAGGTCCTGCCCGACGAGTACGATCGGCGAGCCGCCGAGCCGATGCGCGAGCGAGAATGCCACCGTCGAAACGCTTCCGCAGACCGGTAGCCCGGCTTGGCCGGTCAACGCATTCAGCGGAACCGAGATTTGCGGCAACGCCTCGTAGACCGGCAAGAGCGGACCGCGTCCGGTCGCAAGCGTCGCAGGGTGCCCGGACAGACTGAAGGCGCGGACGACGCGATCGATATACGGCAGATCCTTGATCAGGTGCGAGAGGTCGATGGACTCGATACACGCGAGCACTTGCGGCTCGACGCCGTAGCTCGCGAGCGCCTTGCCGCTCGAATTGACGGCGATGACGATGCCCTTTCGCGCCGCTTCCGCGAGGAGCGCGCCGTTTTTTCCGAGCGACGGCCCTGCCCCCACGATGAAGACCGGGACGCCCGCGTACTTCCCCTCGAGGGCCTGAAACAGCGGCCCTTCGAGCAACGCGCCGATGTTGGTGAGGACGTGGCGAATCCACTCGCGCGAACGCTTGCGCAAGGTCACGTTGTTCATGCTCGTCGATTGGACCTGTTGCTCGACGACCCGGCAGAGCTCGCGATCGTCGTCGGGAAACGCCTCCGCGTAGCCCGGCGTTCGGACCAGGACGGCCGCCGACGTGCCGCGCGCCAGCATGGACCAGCACTGCGCGACTTCCGGAAGCGTGCAGACGATGGTCACGCCAGAAAATCCGATCGGCCCGAACTCGAGTGCCGCCCTCACGACGCCGGGGTCCGGCTCGTAGACGAGGATCTCCGCGTCGGTGATCGCCCGGAGCGAGCGAACCGTGTGCCCCATGCCGAGTCCGAACACGACGATGACCCCGGTCGGGCCCTGATGTGCGTCCAGCTCGCCCGACGTCGGCGCTCCGAGTAGCCGTCCTTGGCGGAGCATGAGCGGCACGCCGCGATGACGGGACACGTCGACGGACGCCGTCGGCGTCGTCGTCCGCTCGATGAGCTCGCGCGTAGCCGGGAGAACGCCGAGCGATTCGAGATTTTCGGACAGAAACTCACTGGCGAGCGGCTCGAGAAGATTCAATGCGGCCTGGACCATGTTGACCCTTCAGACTTCAAGTTACGTGCCGTACGAATCGATCGAGCCGGGTGCGCTCGGGGTCGCGGTATCGCCCGGAGCGCGCCAAAAGCGATGGCAAACCCGTGTGAATTCACCCAACGCCGTTCGCGGACCGCCTGCTCGGACGATCCGCGTCGGTTTCGTTGACGGTGCCCGGCGTCGAAATCCTGACGCCGCGCGTGGCGAACGCGCTCAGTCTTCGCCCGAAGCAACCGGCAGAGGCTCGGCAATGACGGGATCCAACGTGGTCTCCGCCGCCTGGCGGTTGGCATCAGCGACGGCGTCGCGCACTTCTCCGCGGAGGATCGTGCACGTCTGGGGCGCGACGATGCCTAGCTTCACCGTGGTTCTCGTCACTTCGGTGACGACTACCTCGATGTCCGGGCCAATGACGATGCGTTGCCCTTTGCGGCGCGCGACGATCAGCATGTCCCTCTAGTAGGCACCAATCGTGCCGCGAGCTACCAGGGTCTAGAAGCGACTGAACGCGCTGTTGCCGAGGATCTGCTTCGTGACGGCCACGGCGTTCTGCAGCGACGTGCTGAGCTGCGAGAGGCTCGAATAGGCGGCGACCGGATCGGCGGCCCCGACGGCGCTCTCTTGCATCGAAATCCGGGTCTGAAGCTGCGCCAACGCGCTGTCGCTCGACGTGAGCTTCGCCATGGTGAGCCCCGCTTGGCCCTGCACGCTGACGATCTGGCTGCTCGCGGCGTCGAGGCCCGAAACGCTGCCGGTGATCGCCGTCGTGTCGTTCGCGTTCAGCGCGTCGCTGAGGGTCGAGAGCGCGGCGAACACGTCCTGGCCGCCGGCAGCGGTGAACGCTTGCGCACCGCTCGTCCCGACCGACGTCGGAGTCGAGCCTCCGATGTCGACGACGTGCTCGGCGTTGTCGCCGGAGAACGCCCCGGTGGTCGGGTCGAAGGGCGCGGTCTGGGTCTGGCTACCGCCGAACAAATAACCGGACGCGCCCTTGGTGTTGGCGATGGAAATCATCGTGTCGCGAAGGCCGTCGACCTGTTTCGCCAAGGTCGCGCGATCGCTCGCCGACAGGGTCCCGTTCGCGCCCTGAATCGCCAGCGACTTGGCCTGAGCGAAGAGATCGGCCGCTTGCGAAAGCGAGCCTTCGGCCAAGGTCGCGTCGCCCTGAACGGTCTGAATCGTCGAGCGCCGCGAGTTCGCTTGCGAGAGCGACGACTGCATCCGAACGTATTCCGCCGATGCGATCGGGTCGTTCGAGGGTGACGTGAGCCGGCTGCCGGTCGTCGCTTCGGTCTGCGCGTCCGCCTGTCGCGAGGCGAGATCGCCGAGCGAGCGCAGGGCGCTGTCGTACTGCATGCCTTCGGTGACTCTCATGGCGTCACCGAGCTCATGAGCTCGCCGAGAAGCTGATCGGCCGTCGTCAGGACCTTGGTCGCCGCTTCGTAGGCACGTTGATAGCTCGTCAAGTTGACCATTTCCTCGTCGAGCGACACACCGCTCTGTGACTGCTGCATCGTCTTTACTTGGGCGTCGACGTCGCCGCGAAGGCTCACCGCGTTCGCCGAATTTGCCTTGCGTTGCGCCACGTCGCCGAGCACGTCGGAGTAAGCCTCCGACGCCGTCCGCGTGCCACCGCCGGCGAACGACTGGTTCGCGAGGGCCGCGAGCGCGACGGCATTGTCCGAGCCGCCCGGCAAGCTCGCCGACGACGAGGACGCGGCGATGTTGTTGGGCTGACCGGCGACGCTCGGATCGACGGCGATCGTGCGCGCCGCGTCGGTCGCGCTGGCTCCGATCGCGAACAGGTTTCGTCCGGAGACGCCGTCGAGGCCTGCGCCCGCGGCGTGTTGCGTGTTGACCGCCGTCGCGACGTCGTAGGCGAACTGATCGAGCTCTTGACCCACCTGCGTCAGATCCGTGTCGCGGGCCTGCTTGAGGCCGGCGAGCTTCCCGCCGGTGACGTACGACGTGATGTCCGTCGACGAGCCGGCTTGGCTCTGCGCGGTGAACTGCATC
>DATBBD010000714.1:0-5226 GCA_036271175.1 Polyangiaceae bacterium
CGAATCGGTGGTCGCGCTGTTTCACGCCGACGACCGCGTGCGCTATCTCGATCCGCAAAAGATCTGGGTGTTCTTGACCGAAGGGGAGTTCTGGAAATCTTCCTCGTCGAACAAGACGCAAGCCGACGCGGCTCGCAATCACATCGCGTTCATGCTCGAGCGAGCACTCGAGGACAAGCTCATCACGCATCGCGACGTCGTCGAAGGCGTCACCGTCGAAGAGCTGTCGAACCGTTTGCCGAAGACCGAGCTCGGCCGTTTGATCCAATGCGCCCTGCAGAACGCCGAGAAGGGCAGCTCGTTCACCGAGGTGGACTTGCTCGGCACCACGCCGCCGCGCTCGCTGGTTCAGTACGTGCCGCTCCCGCATCTCTGGGACGCCGTCATTCAACCGAAGATCGCCCAGCGACACGGCTACCTCGCCGATTCGAAGTCGAACCCCCTCGCGAAGGAAGCGCCGCCCATCACGTCGGTTGCCGTGCCAGTTCCCACTCCCGACCCGGTGAAGCCGGCCGTCGCAGCGCCCGTCGCCGCCGCCGCTCACGAGTCGACCGCAGTGAAATCGGTGCTCGGCAAGGCGAAGGAAATGGCCCCGCTGAAGGACGCTTCCAAGATGAAGATGAAGGGCCCGGGAGAGGGCTTGCCCGCCAAAGACGCGGGCCCCTCCGTCCAGAAGTCGGCGTCGTCCTTCTTCGGTGACGAAGACGACGACATCGAAGTGCTCGAAGACGACGTCAAGGCTGGCTGAGCGGGACCCTCGAGAAGGCGCGCGCTGCGTCGAGCGCGCCTCGAAGAATCGGTTGCCGAACCTGGCCGTGACACGTAGGGTTTCGCGGACAAGGGTCCATGAGCGAAACGCCACACGAAGGTTCCCGAGCGCTGGATTTGCGCGAGCGCGGCGCGCCGCGCGACGGCGTTCCGCAGACGTCGGACCGGCGGCTCTATATGCAGCTGCTGGTGTTCGAGACCGCCGAAAAGACGGCGCCTTCGGCGATCGGGAAGCGGCTTGGTGACGCGCTCGCCGCTCATCGCGTGTCCGGCGTGGTTTACGAGGACGTCAATAACCCCTACGGCTTCGGCATCCTGAGCTTCTCGGAAGATCCGACCGACTTCGTCTCGAAGCTCCGTCCTGCGCTCGATGACCCGGCGGGGCTCGGCCTCCGCCTCAGGCCGGAATTCACGATGCTCGGACGCACGTATTCGTCGGGGTACGAAGCCGACCTCGAGTACTGGCTGCTCCGGCGTCCGAAAGAGACCGCGCTCTCGACGAAATGGCCGTGGGCGGTCTGGTATCCGCTCCGGCGAAGTGGCGCATTCGAACGACTCGAAGGACGCGAACGCGGCGGTATCTTGCGCGAGCACGCCGAGATCGGACGGTCGTACGGCGAGGCGGACCTCGCGCACGACATTCGCCTCGCGTGCCACGGGCTCGACGCGAACGACAACGAGTTCGTCATCGGTCTCATCGGCAAGGACCTCTATCCGCTCTCCCACGTCGTGCAAGCGATGCGAAAGACGCGGCAGACGGCGGAGTTCATCAATCAAATGGGTCCGTTCTTCGTCGGTCACGCCATCTGGCGCGGCGACGCCGGCTAGCGCGAGCCTTTCGCAGTGACGACGCCCAAGTCCGGCGAGCTCGGCGTGGTGTTCGATCTCGACGGCACGCTCGTCGATTCGCGCGCCGACATCGTGCACGCGGCGAACGTCGCGCTCGAGCGTCACGGACGACCACGGCGCACGCCGGAAGAGATCGCTCTGTTCGTCGGCGACGGCGCCCAGGCGCTGCTCGCCGGCGCGGCACGATTGAAACGTGGGGATCCGGAGGTCGCGCCGCTCCAGGCCACGTACGTCGAGTACTACACCGAGCACCCCGCGGATCGGACCACGCTCATGCCGGACGTGTTCGACGTGCTCGACGCCCTCAAACCGTTTTCGCTCGCGGTGTGCACGAACAAGCCGCGCATCGTCGCCGATCGAGTGCTCGCCGAGCTCGGGCTCGCTCGTTACTTCGACGTCGTGGTCGGCGGCGGCGATTTGCCGGAGCACAAGCCGCACCCGCTTCCGATCTTGCACATCGCCGAGCGCGTCGGGCTATCGCCGGAGCGCTTGATCATGGTGGGCGACGGGCCGCAGGACATGCAGGCAGGGCGCGCCGCCCGAGCGGTCACCGCCGCGGTGCTCGGCGGATTCGGTTCGGAAGAAGAATTGAGAGCCTGTCGCCCCGACGTCGTGCTCGAACGGCTCGGGCGGCTCTTGCCGTTCGTGAGCGCGCGGCGAGCCCTGGCGCTCTGAACGCACTCACGCGACGAGCGCGTGGTACGCCGCGGTGACCGCTGCAAATCGACGGATCAGCTCGGCGCGTTCCGCCGCGTTCGCCGAGGGAAAGCGATCCGGGTGCATCCGGCGCGCGAGCTCGCGGAAGGCGTTTTGCACCGAAGCCCGATCGGCAGCGTCGGTGAGCCCGAGGGTCGCGAGGGCGCGAGTTCGCACCGGATCGCGCCGCGTCTTGCCGTGGCGAGCCTCCTCGCCGTCGCGCGCTCGTCGGCTCCCGATCAGGAACTCACGAGGTTCGAGCGGCGGCGGCGTGGTGGAGGGCCGCGCTCGCACGCGGAACGCGATGCGCGCGTCGCGGAGCCCGAAGAGCCGCTCGAGTCGCTCGTGCCGCCTTCCGGCGTGCGGCGATTCGACATCCCCGACGAGCCCCCCGACGATGAAAATCCGATGCAACGTCCCTGCGTTGGCGCCGCCCTCGACCAGCTCGATGACTCCCGTCGCGCCCTCTCGATAGACCGCTCCGAGCACGTCTCCGAGCGTGGTCAGCCGAAGCTGGCCCGGCAGGTTCATCTGCTCCGTCTACCAGCGACGCCAAGAGCCGGCCAAATTCGGGCCTTAATGAACGACGTCGGGGCCGACGGCGAGCTCCACGGACGTGGTGCGCACGACCGGCACGCACGTGGAGGCGCCGGTCGTCTCGCACACGACGGCGCGGCCTCGAAGCGTGACGGTACCGCGTGCTTGCTCGGTCGCGACGAACGCCACCGGGATGCGCACGCGGTGATCGGTGCGCGAACGGGCGTCCGCGATGCCGACGCGCGAACGCAGCGGCGGCGCGAACCCCGGCGCCGACACGACCAGCACGTCCGCCCACGCGATGCGCGCGCGAGCCGACTCGATCTCGACGTCGCAGAGCACGCGTCCCTTGGTCGCGCGATGTTCGCACGATGCCGACACGTCGACCTGAGGTTCGTCGGCGCCGGCGCCCGCGGCGGCCGCGAATACGCACACGGCGACCGACAGCGCGACGCGCGTCACGCCGCGCTCGGGGGCGCGTAGAAATCCACGAGACGAATCGTCGTCGGCGAGAGCACCGCTTGCACCCGCGACCGCTCACCGCAGGCGTCACCGCCGATCTGAAACGGCGTCGGCGGATCCAGCTCGAAGCTGACGGCTTCGACGAGGTAGTCGAACATGGTCGACGGATTTTCGTACTCGCCGCGCCAGATCGCGCGAAAATTCTTCACGAACGGGATGGGGTTGATCGTCGACACTCGAAGCGCCATTCGATCGGGTCGCTCCTCGGCGTACGGAAAAGCGCGGAGCCCGAAGCCGTAATACGGAATGGTCGACACCGCCGCGATGCGGGCCGGCCCTTCGTAGATCGTCTGTCCCTTCGGAATGGGCGGCCCGACGATGCTTCCCTTGTATCCGACTCGATACGCGTCGGCTCCGTCGTTCACGATCCGGCAGTGGGGAACCGGGCGAAAAAAATAACTCGGAATCGAACGCGTCACGGACGAGACCGCGTAGCTGAGCGCACCCGGCGCCACGCGGCGAAGCGGCGTCTTCAGCAGTCGCTTTTTGACGATCTCGTAGTCCTGGAGCACCACCGCATCGATACCGACGCCGCAGAACGGCGCGATGCGATCTTCGACTTCGATGAGGCGCACCGGGCGGCTGCCGGCATCGTCGCGCAAGCGTTGAATATCGACGGCCAAGCTTCGGCCCTTCGAGCCGCTCGCGCCGACCACCCAAGCGAGCGCGTTGCCGGTGCCGAGCTTCAAGAATCCGAACCGCGGGATCGGCTTCCCGAGCTTCTGTGCTTCACGCACCACGTCGGTGACGATGCTCGTGAACGTGCCGTCGCCGCCGCCGGTGAGCACGGTTCCGTAGCCGCGCGCGAGGAGTGTCCGTGCGAGCTCCGGCCCCTCCTCGAGGCGGCGCGAGACGAAGAGATCGCCTCCGAGGAGGATCTGATCGAGCGTCGAGATCACCTCGCTGGTGACGCTCCGCGCGTTGCCGTTGACGACGACGGCGATGCGGTCCGGCGCCGCGAAGCCCGTTCGCGACGGGCGCTCCGATCGGGGCCGATCCGCTTCGTTCATGCGAATACCGAGGATTTACCCGACCGGCGGCGCGCCGCAAACCGTTCTCTCGGTCGCGTCGCCCGAGGGATTTCCCGGAGCTCGTGCTAGAGACGCGGCATGCATTTTGTGGACGATTAATCTCCTGTGGCTAACTACACGGAATCATTCGGAATGCACCCGACTACTCGGTAGTCGCTCATTACAATCATTGACCAGAATAATGATTGCCAACGAATCCCCTTGACATTCCTTTTTTATTAAAAAGGCAGCCACTTGGCAATCATTTGCCGGTGCTTATCATGGTCGCGACGGGCTCGACGCCCATCCAATAACGGAGCCAAATTCCAAGAAAGAAAACCCCATGATCAAGAAGACCAAAAACACCATGTATCCGAATAAGAAGGGCAAACTGGTATTAGAGACCAATCTCTTTTTGGAAAGCGGTCAAAAGAAAACCTTCCGAAAGACTATCGAGCCTTGCGCCAATGCAGAATCGCAAATGCAGCAATTCGCATTCGAGTCGCGAGCAAAGCTGGAAGGCGTTCCGACCGTTCTCACCTCTCCAGTTTTGAATCCGGGTCGAACCCTGAAAGAGGTTTTCGACCAATCATATTGGATTTCGGTCGAGAAGAAACTCGCCAGCAATACCGCGAGCTGCAAGAAGGGAGTTTGGAATAACATCATTCTCCCGGAACTCGGCTCGATTCCGATCGACTCGATTGACTCGGCTGCCGTCGCTTCTTTCCGCGAGTCTCTTTCTGGTCGCATTGACCGTCGACTGACTCCCCGCAAGGGTCAAGGTCCGCTTACCAACGCGGTCGCCAATAACTATCTTCACAATCTCATCGGCGTTCTTCGTTGG
>DATBBD010000715.1:0-5636 GCA_036271175.1 Polyangiaceae bacterium
GCAGGCACAGGATCGGCCCGTCCTTATCGGTACTCCAGACCGTCCCGTCTTTCCGCAGGAAACTCGCGCCCGCGCTCTCCTCACCACCGAAGCAGACCGACCCGTCGAACAGGCCCGGCGCGAACCACTTGAACCCGACCGGCACTTCCCACAACTTTCGGCCGAGCGACTTCACCACTCGATCGATCAGCCCGCTGCTGACGAGCGTCTTCCCCACCGCCGCGTCCGCCCGCCAGCCCGGCCGGTGGGTGAGGAGGTACCGAATCGCGACGGCGAGGTAGTGGTTCGGGTTCAGCAGCCCCGTCCCCGGCGCGACGATCCCGTGCCGGTCCGAGTCCGGGTCGTTCGCGAACGCGACCCGAAAGCGGTCTTTCAGTTCAACGAGGCGCGCCATCGCATACGGACTGGAGCAGTCCATGCGCACCTTGCCGTCGTGATCGACGGTCATGAACGAGAACGTCGGATCCACGACGCGGTTCACGACGTCGATCGAGAGGCCGTACTCGTTCGCGATGGGGTCCCAGAATCCGACGCTCGCGCCGCCCATCGGATCGGCGCCGAGCTTCACCTTCGAACCGCGGATCGCGTCCATGTCGATCACGTTCGCCAGATCTTTCACGTACGGCGCGACGAAGTCGTGATCGACGACGAAGGCGCTCTTGACGGCGCGCTCGTACGGCACGCGGCGCACGTCGCGATTGCCGCCCGCGAGGAGCTCGTTCGCTCGCTTCTGGATCACCGACGTCACGTCGCTGTCCGCCGGTCCGCCGTGCGGCGGGTTGTACTTGTATCCGCCGTCTTCGGGGGGGTTGTGCGACGGCGTCACGACGATGCCGTCCGCGAGCCCGCTCGTGCGGCCCCGGTTGTACGTGAGGATGGCGTGAGAGACGACCGGCGTCGGCGTGTACGTCCGACCGGCTTGCACGCGCACCGTGACTTCGTTCGCGGCCAGCACTTCGAGCGTCGTCGCGAACGCCGGTTCCGAGAGCGCGTGTGTGTCGATGCCGAGGAACAACGGTCCGTCGATGCCGTGCGATTTCCGGTATTCGCAAACGGCCTGTGCCGATGCGAGGATGTGCGCCTCGTTGAACGTCTTTTGAAATGCCGAACCGCGGTGCCCCGACGTTCCGAACGCGACTTGTTGCGCGGGGTCGGACGCGTCGGGGACGAGCGCGTAGTAGTCGGTGACGAGCCGCGGCACGTTCGCGAGCAGTTCACGAGGAGCGGGTTTTCCAGCGAGCGGGCTATCGGTCATGGCAGGGCGACTTTCTCACGTTGTTCGGATGTCGGTCGATGTAGTCCTCCCGGACGGTCGAGCAATCCCCCCTGGCGTAGGAGGGCGCGGGGTATTTGCGTCGGAGTGACCATCGATGACGAGTTCGAGCGCGCGGCGAAACCTGTCTTGGTGTGGGGCATTGTGGTTCGCTGCGTCGCTGGCGACCGCCGGCTGCAGCAATCGCCACGCCGACCCGGCCGGTTCGGCGGCAACGCCGGGGACGCCGGCGCCGAAAGCCGCGGTCGCGCCGCACTCCGACGAGGCCACCGACGATGGACTCGCGGCCGATCCTCGCGCCGTCGAGCGCGAAATCGACACGCTCGAAAAACAGATCGACGATTCGCCGAGCGACGCGCGAGCGACGCCGTCGAATTCCGAGCCGGGAAAATCCGCGGCACGCGGCGCGGTTCGACCGCGCGCCTCACGGACGCCGGGCAGCTCGTGACGTTCAGGTGACCTCCGACCGCGGCGGAAGGCGCGCGGTTTGGCAGCAGCCCCTCAAGGGTTTTGTCGCCCCGCCGTTCTGGGATGAAGAGGCGGCGCGGTCGCCTGCACACCCATGACGCGAGCTCGTTCTCTTCGCCCCAAGAAGCCCAGTTCCGCTCAGCGCGTCGAGGGATTGCTGCGCGTCGTCGGGCGTTCCGAAGCGGGGTTGCTCGACGCGGTGCTCGCCGGCGCCGATGTGCAGCATCTCATGGAGGGAACGCCGGACGAGCCGGTCTCGGATTTCGTCGAGCGGGCCTACTCGGTTTGTCTCGAAGCGCACGACATCTGGCAGCGCTGCTCGGGCGCGCAACGCACGCTCATCCGCGGGTTCTCGCTGTCGCTGTTGTCGCTCTCCGCCGAGCAGGCGCTCGCCCTCGATCGTAGCCACTCGCAGTGCTTGAAGCTCGAGACCGAGCGCACCGAAGCGGCGGCGCAAGTGCAGCAGCTCTTCGAGCGCAACGCGTCGCTGTGCGCGCAAGC
Organism: Polyangiaceae bacterium; assembly: GCA_036271175.1. Classification (GTDB taxonomy): domain Bacteria; phylum Myxococcota_A; class Polyangia; order Polyangiales; family Polyangiaceae; genus DASZVB01. The sequence goes on from DATBBD010000715.1 coordinate 2,243, forward strand.
GCGCGCGGTGCTCGAAAAGGTCGCCGGCGACGCCGCCGCGGTGCGCGAAGAGATCGCGCTCGACGCGACGTTCGGGACGAGCTTCGCCGTTTCGCAAGTGCTCCATCGTCTGTCGCAGCTCGGGCGCTCTCTCCTCTCTTCCGCCGATGCGAGCGTGCGGACGCGCGCCCGCTTGTACGGTCTCGATGTCGCGTTCCTCGACGGCCTGTTCGCCGCCGGCGCAGAACTGCTGGCCGTCGAGGAACGCGCGGCGAACGTCGCGGGCCTTTCGGCCAGCAAGGCGCGGATCGAGCAGGCGCAGATCGCCGCTTATATTTTGGTGCATCAGATCGTCGAGGCCTTCGAGGGCGCCCACAGGATCGATCGCACGATCGCGCTGATTCCGAGTGGGCGTCCAAAGCCGACGCCGACGCCACAGCCGTTCAAGCCTCGAGCCGCGCACGGCTCGCATCGCGATCTGCCCGCGGTGCGCGAGGGGCTCGACCCGAACAAAGTCGCCACTTCCGAGGGTCCGCTACGAGTGCTCGCGCTCGAGACCGTCGAAAAGGTGAACCCGTCGGTCCGTCGCGTCGTCCGATCCTGACGATTCGCTTTCAGAATCCCGCCCTTGCGGCGCCGAGCCGTTCGGAGGAAAAGAGAGCGAAACCTGATTGAATCAGACCCAGGGTGTGATGGGTGCCAGGTGCGCTTCGACGATTACACGACGGCTCCCGGTAGCCACTACGACGAGATGTTCGCGGCCAGCGGCGACGTGCGTCCTCTTTATAGGGCGCTCGCGCAGAGCATGGCCGAACTCACCGGACCCGAGTTCGAGGCGCGTCAGCGCACCGTCGATCTCCTGCTCCGGAACCAAGGGGTCACGTTCACGGTCTACTCCGACACGGCGGGGATCGAGAAAGTGTTCCCCTTCGATCCGATCCCGCGGCTGATCTCGGCGGACGAGTGGGAACGCATCGAGCGCGGGCTGATCCAGCGCACCGAGGCGTTGAATCTCTTTCTCAAGGACATCTACGGCGAGCAGCGGATCCTTCGCGACGGGCTCCTCGAGCCGGAGCTCGTGTACGGCGCGAGCTTCTTTCGCCGCGAGATGATCGGCATGGAGCCGCCCGGCGGCATCTACATCCACGTCGTCGGGACGGATTTGATTCGCGACAAGGACGGCCGGTTCCTCGTGCTCGAGGACAACGCGCGGAACCCGAGCGGCGTGAGCTACGTTCTCGAGAGCCGCGAAGTGATGAAGCGCGTGTTCCGCGTGCTGTTCGAGCACTACGGCGTCCGCCCCGTCGAGGACTACGCGCACTGGCTCCGCGAGACGTTGCAGTTCGTCGCGCCGCGCGCATCGGACGCGCCGAACATCGTCGTGCTCTCGCCCGGCGTGTACAACTCGGCGTACTTCGAGCACAGCTTCCTGGCTCGACAGATGGGCGTCACGCTCGTCGAAGGGCGCGACCTCGTCATCAAAGACGGCGCGGTGTGCATGCGCACGACCGACGGCCTTCAGCGCGTCGACGTCATCTATCGTCGCATCGACGACGATTTTCTCGACCCCGTCGTGTTCCGTCCGGACTCGGTGCTCGGCTGCCCGGGCATTTTCGCGGCGTACCGGAGTGGACAAGTCGCGCTCGCCAACGCGCCCGGTACGGGCGTCGCCGACGACAAAGCCATCTATCCCTTCGTGCCCGACATGATCGGCTACTACCTCGGCGAAGAGCCGATTCTGCCGAACGTGCACACGTACATCGCATCGCGCGAGGAAGATCGCCGGTACATCGTCGAGCATCTCGACGAACTGGTCGTCAAACAGACGGACGCTTCGGGCGGTTACGGCATGCTCATCGGGACCCAGTCGACGGCCGCCGAGCGCGAGGATTTCAAGCGGCGCATTCTCGCCAACCCGCGCTCGTACATCGCGCAGCCCACCATCAGCCTCGGGCAGCATCCGACCGTCGTGGACGGCCGTCTCGACGGGCGCTGCGTCGATCTGCGGCCTTACATCCTCTACGGAGAGAAGATCCGGGTCATCCCCGGCGGGCTCACGCGCGTCGCGCTCCGCAAGGGGTCGCTCGTCGTCAATTCGAGTCAGGGTGGCGGCTACAAAGATACGTGGGTGCTCGCCGGCGAAGGCAAGCCAGAAGCGCCGGCAGGGGCCTGATGATGCGAATGCTGAGTCGCGTTGCGGATTCGCTCTATTGGATGGGGCGATACCTCGAACGCGCCGAACACATGGCGCGGCTCCTCGAAGTCACGCGCGATCTCCTGGTCGACCTCAGCGAAGTGGACCGCGAAGGCGCATCGGCGCAGTGGCGCGCGACCTTGACGACGCTCGGCGCTCCCGACGGCACCGTCGACGACGTCGTGTTCGACCAGACCGCGCCGTCATCGCTCGTCTCCGCGATTCTGCTGGCCCGCGAGAACGCGCGACAGGTGCGCGAGGTGATCGCGCCGGAGATGTGGCGTCACTTGAATCAAGCGTACTGGGCGCTCGAAGAAGCGCGCACCATGCCGCGCAGCGAAGCACGGCTCGTGCACGCCCTGACCTCGGTGCAAACGGCGAGCTTCGTCTGGGACGGAGTGACCGACGCTTCGATGCTGCGCGGCAAAGGGTGGATCTTCCTCAAGATGGGGAAGTTCATGGAACGGACGGATCGCCTCAGCCGCACGATCAGCGTGCGTATGGCGCTCAGGCCCCGCGGCTCCGACTCGGTCACGACGTCGCACGAGAACGTCATGTGGATCACGCTCTTGAAGAGCGCGGGCGCCCTCGAGGCCTACCGAAAAGCGCATCCGCGCCGGGTCGACGCGCGGAGCGTGCTCGATTTTCTGGTGTTCGATCGCGAGTTCCCGCGCGCAATCCGGTTCTCCGCCGACACGGCCGCGGATTTCGCGCGGCGCTTGTCGGTGCTCCACGGCGACCCCGACGACGGCGTGGTCCGCGCGTTCGGGCGCATGGCATCGCGCCTCGACTACGGCGACATCGACGAGATCCTCGATCGCGGCCCGACGGGGTTTCTCGAAGACGTGGTGTCGGAAATGAACACGGCGAGCACGGTGCTCGCGAGGAAATATTTCCTCCTCTAGGGGATCGGAAAAAAGATGCTCTTCAATATTCAGCACCGGACCGAGCTCGTGTACTCCACGCGGATCAGCGAATCCGTGATGGAGGTGCGGCTCACGCCGCGCTCCGATGCTCATCAGACGCTCCGTCAATTCAACATCGCGGTGAAGCCGGACGCGCGCGTCTCGAGCCACGTCGATTGGCAGGGGAACCCGGTGCATCAGTTCTCGGTCGTCGCTTTTCACGACCGGGTCATCATTCTGTCGAGCTCGGTCGTGGAGACGCATGCGCTGTCCCTCGATCCGATGCGCGTTACCGATCCGCTCCGTCAATCCTCGC
>DATBBD010000716.1:0-8645 GCA_036271175.1 Polyangiaceae bacterium
TGGCTGACGTAGTATTCGGTGTCGGGGAAAAGCTGCAGCAGCGCAAGAAGCTGCGGCCGCGTCGGAGCGATCACGATGTCGATGTCCTGGCTGGCTCGCGGTGTTCCGTGAACGGAGCTCGCGTACGATCCAGTGAGCATGTGTTGCACGCCCGCCGTTCGCATGGCGTCGCGCAATCGGCCGAGAAGGTCGTGAACGCTCACCGTCTGCCGAGCGCCACGCCGTAGAGCTGCCGAATCAACTCCATTGCCGCTCCGGCATCATCCAAGTCGGGCCGTCGCGCCCGAAGACCAGCGGCTGCCAAGTTCCGCGACAGCTCGCTCATCTCGATCGCCAATTGGAATCGCCCTCGCGCGCCGATGCGACGGTGGACCTCCGTCTGAACCGCGGCGGCTTCGGAGGTCGTATCCCTTGCTGGCACGACGCGACGATATCACGAGCAAGATCCTCTCGCACCTCGAGGCCCGCAGCTCCGCGTCGAAGAGGCAATTCGAAGAATGCGTACCTGGCACGCCCCACATTTCCGTGTTACAAGAATCAGGTGCGCCTCTCCTGGGACGCGAAGAAAGCGCGGGAGAATCGCAAGAAACATGGCGTCAGTTTCGAAGAAGCCGCGACCTGTTTCGAAGACCCGAGCGGCGTCTACCTCCGCAACGAAGCGCCGCCGTACGAAGACCGCCTCATCCTCATCGGCGCGTCCCGGTCGAGCCGCGTCCTCTTCGTCATTCACGCCGAGGTCGGCCGCCACGCGATCCGCATCGTCAGTGGCAGGAAAGCGAGCGCGGTGCAGGTCCGAATCTACGAACGACTGGACTGAGGAGCCCGTCGATCTGAAAGCCTGGAAGCGCGTTCCCGGGAACCCGTTCGCCGACTACGACCCGTCGGAGGGCGTCGCGTTCTGGTCACTGTGGGAGATGCCGTCGTCCATCGTCGGCCCTGTGGTGCGTCGAGGGCGACCGCCCGGCGAGCCGACGGCCGTGCGCTCCGTCCGCCTACCGGTCACCCTCTGGAAGCGGCTCGAGAAGGAAGCGGCTGCGACGAAGACGTCGGTGAATGGGCTCGTCCGGCGCAAGCTGGGGTGAACGGCAAGGGGCGATCCGTCCAGCGGGGTGGACGAATCCAGGGCGGCAGTAGCCCCTCCCGGGGTCGAACCGGGACGCCATTTCTGGCTAGGGATTTTAAATCCCCTGCGTCTGCCATTCCGCCAAGGGGCCGTGAAGCGCTGCGCGAGCGAGGGTTGCACGGCCCGAAAACGAGGGCAACGGGTTCAGCTGCCGAGGGCTTGGAGCTCGAGCGATTCGGTGGCGTGGTGTGACGAGATGAGTTCGTGGATTTTGCCGACGATGTGGTGGGCGTCGCGGGCGACGCCGGAGAATCGGCCGGAGCCCCAGGTGTGGAGCCACGGCAAGCCGATGAAGTAGACGCCGGGGACGCGGGTCACGCCGCGCGCGTGTTCGGCGTGGCCCTTCGCGTCGAAGACGGGGAGCTTTGCCCAGCCGTAGTCGGTTCGGAAACCGATGCACCAGATCACGGATGTGATGTTCTGCGCCTTGGCGTCGACACTCAGCGTTTCCGCGTCTGGCGCCCACACCGGTTGGTATTCCGACGGCGGAGGGGCATCGATGCCTTCCTTTTCGATATAGGCGTCGATGGAGCGGTTGATGCTGTTGTAGACCTGGTCGGCGCCGTCGAGATTTTCGGTGAGGCCAGGAGCGAACTCGAGCGCCGTGCCGTCGATGTTCGAGAGAAGCCCGTAGAGACGCATGCCTTCGGACGCGAACTTCCGGAGATCGAGATCGTGTCCGCCGTCGCGACCGGTGACGTAGTGATTCGTCTTCTCGCGCACGGATTCCTTGTTCGGATGCTTGTCGATCGGGACGTCGTAGTAGCCCATTTCGTGAAGCCACTCGACGACGTCTTTGCCGCGGTAGACGCGCGCGCAGCGGGGTGCGTTGCCGACGCAGAGGTGCACTTTTCGCCCCTTCAAATGCAGATCTTCGGCGATCTGCACGCCGGATTGGCCGGTGCCGACCACCAGCACTTCACCGGGCGGTAGTTGCTCCGGATTCTTGTAATCCGAAGAATGCACCTGAGTGATCGACGCGGGCAAGCTCGACGCCGACTTCGGCACGATCGGAATGGGGTAACCGCCGGTCGCGAGCACGACCTGGTCGGCGGTGACGTCTCCCTTCGACGTGGTAAGCGAGAAGCTGCCGTCGGCGTTTTTCGCGAGCGACGTCACCGAGACGCCCTCCTCGACCGGCGGATTGAAGAACGCGACGTACTCTTCGAGGTACTTGACGATCTCGTCCTTCAGCATGAACCCGTACGGATCCGGACCGTGATAGGGGAAACCTGGCAACTGGCATTGCCAGTTCGGGGTCACCAGGCAAAACGTGTCCCAGCGCTCGTTGCGCCACGAGTGCGCGATCTTCTTGCGCTCGAGGACGACGTGGTCGATGCCGAGCTCCATGAGGCAATAACTCACCGAGAGCCCCGCTTGTCCGCCGCCGATGACCACGACGGGGTAGTGGGATTTCAGCGTTTTCTTGGGGGCACGCGTGCCGGCGCGGGCGTCTCTGGGGGCGTGCTTTCGAAACGCGAGCACCTTCACTTTGCCGGCGCGCTCGGGCGGCGAGAGCGCCTCGGCGGTGTTGTGGATCGACGCGAGCTGGTCGAGCGCCGAGCTACACGCGAACCCGTATTTTTGTCGGACGCGGTCGGAAGCGATATTCAGCGCGACGCCGACGCGTTCGACGAAGTCGTTGACGGGATAGTCGCCACCGACGTCGAGGTGTTCCTCGATGATCCACGAAGGAGAATAGCAATCCTCGGTGGTGCCGTTCGGCCATTGGACTCGGAAGTGCATTTCAGGCATCGGTCAGTTCTCCAGCAATTGCCGCGACGGGGGTCGGGCGGGAAACAGGGGCGAGATCGCGCAGGAGCGCGCGGTAATGGGTCAGGTGTTCGAGCGCCGAACGGCGCCAGGTGTACGCCTCGACGCGGACTCGGCCGGCGTCCGCGAGCGCGACGCGGCGCGACGGATCGGCGACGAGCGCGCGAAGCGTCGCGGCGATCGAGTCGCTCGACGTCTCGTCGACGAACGCGGCAGAAGCGTCGTCGACGTATTCGGTGAAGGGCTCTCCGCGCGGGACGATGAGCGCCGTACGCGCGGCAAGGGCCTCCATCGCGGCGAGCCCCCACCCTTCCTGGGTCGACGGAAACAAGAGCACGTCGGCAAGCTGGTAGAGCGCCGTGAGCGTCTCTTCTTCGACGGGCCCGAGCAGGTGAACCCGACGTCGTACGTCCTCGGGCATCGACGCCAGATGTTCGGCGAAGGTCGTGCGATACGGGTCGTGATCCCAGATGCTCGCGCCGCCGGCGACGAACCAGTGCACGTCGCTCCGTTCGCGCGCGACCTTCCCGAACGCTTCGAGCGCGCGCACGGTGTTTTTTCGCGGCTCGACGCCCCCGACCGAGAGCACGACGACAACGCCGTCAGGAACGGCGAAATCTGCTCGCAGCTGGGCTATTTCCTGGACGCGCGGCACGGCGAACCGTTCGCCGTCCACGCCGTTCGGCACGGACGCGGCGTCGAGCTCGTACTCGTCGTTCACATCGCGACGCGTAGCGGCGCTCACCGAGAGCACGAGGTCGGCGCGCTCGATCGATTTGCGCTGGCATTCGAGCAAGTACTGGCTCTCGAAGTGCTCGACGTGGTGCACGGTGCGGACGACCGGCGACGCGCCGAATTCGAGGAGCGCGTTCGCCGCGAGACAATCTTCGGCGTGAAAAACGTCGTGCTTCGGTGGGAGTGCGCGAAGCCCGGCGACGAATTCGCCGATCCGTTGTGCGATGAGCCGATCCGTCTCTGCCGGTGCGGCGCCCGCGGCGAGGAGCTTTAGCCTGGCGCGAATCGGCCGATAGAACGCATCGCCGTCCTTGGCGAGCGCGTAGAGGGTCACGTCGTGGCCGAGCTCGGTCAGCGCCTCGGCGAGGGATGCGGCGTGCACGACGCTGCCGCGCGGCCGCGTCGAGTACGTGAAGAGCCCGATCGACGTCATTTGACGCTCGCTCCGAAACCGGTGAGCGCCGATTCGGCGAGGTCCCAGTACACCGCGCGCTCGTCGCCGAGGCAGAGTTCGAGCTTCGTCCCGGGCGTCACTTCGCCGACCGCGGCGCAGGCGACGCCCACCGAGTCGAAGCGCGCACAGGTCGACGAAACCGCCGACGGCTCGGCGGCGAGGATGAACCCAAAGCTCGGAAACGCCGTGAGCCACCGCGCCCTGTCAACGCCGGGTGGCGACGGCACGCGTGCCAAATCCAAGATCGAACCTACCCCGGAAAGCTCATTCATCATGAGGAGCGTGCCGCAGAGTCCGGCCATGCTGATGTCCTTGCCTGCGGGGACGAGGCCCGCTTCGGCGAGCTCCGGCAGGACGGCGAGCTGCGCGCGGAGCTCGCGCCCCGACGCGGTCGTCGCGGCGTTGAACGCGCCCGGTCCGCGAAAGCTGCCCTTCAGATCGATCGCGGCGAGGAGCGTTTGCCCGGGGCGCGCGGCGGCACCGGAGATGATGCGCTTCGCTTTGCCGAGCACGGAGACGGCGAGCATGGTCGGACCGGGTACTGGTGTCGTGTGACCGCCGACGATGGGAACGCCGAACGCCGCGCTCGCTTCGGCCATGCCTTCGAGCACGCGTTCCGACGCGCCGGAGCCGTGAAACAGGACGTCGACGATCGCCCACGGACGGCCGCCCATCGCGGCGATGTCGTTGATGTTGACCATCACCGACGAAAAACCGGCAAACCACGGATCGGCCGCGACGAAATCGGCGCGCATGCCTTCCGCGGCGAAGAGCGTGTAGCCGTCCGCGCAGGGCAACGCCGCCGCGTCGTCACCGTTTTCGATCGGTTCGTTCGACGGAAACCACGCGCTCTTCGTCGTTCGACCGAACGCCTTCGCGGCGAGCTGGATTTCGCGCTTGAGCCCGAGCTCGGCGCGCGCCGAGAGCGTGCGCGTGAGCTCCGCGAGTGACGACGATTCGGCGTTCACGCGGCCCTCCGTCCCCGTCGCACGGCGCCGACGAGCGCCGGCGGATAGAACGCGAGATCGGCTTGCATCAGCGCGTGCGGACGGCCGCACACCGAGATGGGCTCGAGCACCCGAAAATGATGATGCTCGAAGTAGCGCACGTTCTGCGATTGCACGGTCGCGTAGAACCGCTGGCAGCCGGCGCCGTGCGCCGTCGAGACCGCGGTGTCGATGAGCGACGTTCCGACGGCGCCGAGCCGCCGGTAGCGCGATGAAACACCGAGACGGCCACCGAACCACACGCCGGGGTCGGTCTCGTAAATCCGGACCACGCCGATCACGTCGTCGAGCATGCCGGCGATGTGGCTCATCGCGACGATCGGCGTCGCGGTAGCGTCGTAGTCGTCGGCGTCCGAGCCCGCGAAGAGCCGTTGCTCGTCGCGAAAAATCTCGCCACGAAGCCGGAAATAAGCTTCGATTTGCCACGCTTCTGCGGCAACCTGAGCGGTCACTTCTCGCGATAGATACGAGCGCACCGCGGCGCCCCAGGGGTGAATCGGATCAAGCACGGGCAGCCTCCATCGCGTGGGCGAGCGTGAGCTCGGATTTTACGGCGACGCGCGCGTCCTTCGCCCCCTCGCGAGCGCGCAGCGACGAGCAGGCGCCGCAGCGACCGCAGCCGGCCTTGATCTCGCCGCTGGTCATGCCGTTTTCGTCGAGGAGCGCCGCGATGTCGGAGAGGAGCGATTCCATGAAGCCGGCGTTTGGCGCCGGGTGACGTTCGAGCGGCGTTCCGCCGATGGGCACGAAGGGCACCACGAACGGATAGACCCCGATGCGCACGAGCTCCGAGCACGCGTCGACGATCTCGCGGTGCGTGTCGCCGAGCCCTGCGAGAATGTACGTCGAGACCTGTCCGCGACCGAATACGGAGACGGCGCTCGCGAACGCTTCGAAGTACGTCGCGACGGCCACTTCGGCTTTGCCGGGCATGATGCGACGGCGCACGGGCTCGGTCACGGCTTCCAGGTGCATGCCGAGGCTGTCCACGCCGGCGTCGCGCAAGCGCGAAAACCAGGCGAAATCCGCTGGTGGTTCGCACTGCGCTTGAATCGGAAGATCGACGGCGTTCTTCATCGCACGCGTTACGTTCGCGAGCACCGCTGCGCCGCGATCGGGCGTGTTCGGCGTGCCCGTCGTGAGCACGGCGTGCTTCACGCCGTCGAGCTCGACGGCTGCCTTCGCGACTTCGGCGAGCTGCGCCGGCGTTTTTTCCGGCACGGTGCTCTTGGCGGCGAGCGATTGCCCGATCGCGCAAAATTGACACGACGTCGAGCGGTGGCCGTAGCGAATGCACGTCTGCAAGACCGTCGTCGCGAGCACGTCGCGACCGTGTAGCGTCGCGATCTTCCAGTACGGGACGCCGTCCGCGGTGCTCCTCGAGTAAAACCGCGGCGTCGGCGGAAACTTCACTTCCGCGACGGGCTCGCCGTTGCGAAAGAGCATCGCGGATTGTCCGTTGATCGGTTCCGCCGAGTACGGCGACTTCGACGACGCATGCGTGAAGATGGGCACCATCACCGTCTGGTTCGCCAGAGTGAGGGCCTTGTGATCCGACGGCCCGGCGCCACCTTTGCGACTGAGCCCCGGGCCGCGCGGATCCTCGAGACGGACCCCGAGCGACTGCAGCTCCGTGATCAACTCAGGAAAAGGGAGCGACGGTCTTGTCACCGGCGGTCGCGCCGAGAACAGGGGCAGTGAGCGCATCATGTTGGGCTTCTCCGGGAGCCTTGGCTCCGATGGTTCGCTGGTGCGGTTGCGGTTCGCGATTGATGAAGAGTGAGAGGAGCTCGGGACGGCTGTAGTGTCCGACGCTGTCCATCATTCGTTTGCGTTTCGCGACGAGCGACATGTCGAGGTCGGCGATCGCCATGCCTTCGTCGGGGCCGGTGTGCGTCGCGAGCAAGTTGCCCTCCGGCGAAACGATCGCGGTGAAACAACCGCCGCGGAGCGCCTTGTCGAGGCCGGTCGTGCCGGCAACGAGCTCGATTTGCTCCTCGGAGAGGCACCCCGTCGCGTTCACGACGAAGCACCCCGACTCGAGCGCGTGATGTCGGATCGTGACTTCGATTTGCCGCGCGAAGATGTCGCCCACGAGCGCGCCGGGGAACATCGCGACGTGGATCTCTTCGTGATCGACCATGAGCGCGTAGCGCGCGAGCGGGTTGTAGTGCTCCCAGCACGCAAGCGATCCGATGCGGCCGACCTTGGTGTCGACCGCACAGAGGCCCGAGCCGTCGCCCATGCCCCAGATCATGCGCTCGTGATAGGTCGGCGTGATCTTGCGGCGCGACTGCACGAGCGTGCCGTCGGCGTCGAAGAGGATCTGCGTGTTGTAGAGCGTCCCGTGGTCGCGCTCGTTCACGCCGACCGACACCACCGCTCCGGCGCGCCGCGCCGCGCGCCCGATCTCTTCGGTCGTGGGCCCGGGCACCACGACGGACTCTTCGACCAGCTTGAGGTGCTCCGGGCCCTGAGCAACGGGCGGCTTGATGAACGAGAAGTACGGATAGTAGGGAACCACCGTCTCCGGAAATACGACGAGCTCTGCGCCCTGCCGGCTTGCCTCTAAAATACGGTCGCAGATCTTCTCGGTGGTGCCTTCACGGCTGAAGAGCACCGGAGAAAGCTGCACCGCAGCGGCGCGAACTCGACGATTTGTGGTCACGGCCCGGTTCCCCTTCGCTCACATCGTCCAGGTGTTGAGGATGAACGCGTTGTCGCGACGGTGGAGCAGGATCAGATCCAGCACGTCGAGCGGGTTGATCGGGCGAATGCCCTCGATGAGCGAGGGCTCGCCGTGGCCGTAAAGCGCCTGCAGCGCGAACCGGCAGGCGTAGACCTTGCCGCCCTCGCTCATGAACTTCACGACCTGTCCGTTCATCGCCATGTGGCCGGGGAACGCCTCGTCGCCGAGCTTCGGGAAACCGCGCTGCACGCCGAGCGTCACGCCCGGTCCATAAAGGAGCACCGACGTCTCGAACCCTTTGCGCAGCAGCCGCGTCGCCTGGAGCAAATTGACGAGACCGATCGAACCCTCGAACGCGACGGTGTGGAACGTGACGAGCGCCTTCTCGCCAGGCTTCGCTTTGACGTCTTCGAAAACCTTCTCTTCGTAGTCGACGAGAAAGTCGCCAGTCTTGTGATGAGGAGCAGTGACCTGGGGCATTGAGATTCTCCGATTCGAGGTTGAGCGAGCCGCTTCGTGACTCGTGCTGCCCCCTATTGCGAGCCACGTGCCACCGCGCTCGCTCGCGCTTTCACCGCTGCCGCGCGGCGGATCTCGAGCGCGTTCACCACCCCGAAACACGCAACCCTTCGTCGCTCACGAAATGTTGAGACTCGCGCACCAAGATTCGCGAACCCTCGCGTGTCTCAGCGCCGACGATTGCCGGTCGGAAACATTCGACGACAAAGTCGGACCAACAACCTGCTGAAAATCGCAGAAAGACGGCTACTTGGGGCGGTCGATGTCCAATTGCTTCATGCGATACGCCAAAGTGCTGGGCTTCATCGCGAGGAGTCGAGCGGCGCCGCGTTCGCCGGCAATTTG
>DATBBD010000717.1:0-13351 GCA_036271175.1 Polyangiaceae bacterium
CTCGTCACCGATGAGTGCGACGACGATGTCCCCACGGTCGGCCGTGGGCTGTTTGCGCACGAAGATGTAGTCGCCGTTCAAAATACCGGCCTCGATCATCGAGTCGCCCGCGACGCGCAGCCCGAACACTTCGCGCCCGCCGCGAACCATCATGCGGTCGACGCGCACGGTATCGACTACGTTCTCCTCGGCGAGGAGCGGCATGCCGGCGGCCACACGGCCGAGGATCTGGATGTCGAGAATACCCTCGTCGGTCCCCTTGGGCGGCGGCGAGTGCTCATCGTGCTGGTCAACCACCCGGAGCGCGCGGCTCTTCATGTCTTCGCGCCGCAGATAGCCTTTCCGCTCGAGGGCCCGGAGATGGTCGTTCACGCCGTTCGTGGAACGGATGCCCATGTATTCGCCAATCTCGCGCAAGGTGGGCGGGTAGCCCCGTTCCTCGATGGACAGGCGGATATAGTCCAGAGTTTGCGCTTGGCGTTTCGTCAGCCCCGTCATTTTGGTGAACGGAGCGTACTGAACGGGTGTTAGGAAGTCAAATTGTGAGGTGGCATTCGGCCGCGGTTTCTGCCGGGTCCTGATGCACCTCGTTAAGTGGTCCCGTCGGGTTCTCCCTCAAAAACGACCCGTGACCGACAAGAACGTGAGCTTGTCCGTGGTTTCTCGGAGCCGTCCCACGAGCATGCGCACCATGCTCCACAGCACCTCGTAGGCCAGATCCTTCTGCATGAAGAGGAGATCGTCGAAGCCGTCCTTCGCGATCGCCAGCACGCGGCAACGTTCGTGGACGCGTGCGTCTGCCGAGCGCGGCGATTCGTCGAGGAGGGCCATTTCGCCGAACACCTGGCCCGGACCGAGCACCGCGAGCGCTTCTTCGCCCATGCCCGGGACGTCGCGGCTGATCCGCACGCGGCCTTCGAGGATGAGGTACAGCTTGTCGCCCGCGTCGCCGTGCTGGAAGATTTTCGTTCCGAGCGCGTGCGACTCTTCGGTCGTCACCCGCGCAATGAGCGCGATGGCTTCGGGCTTCAAGCCCGTGAACAGCTCGACCTTCCGGAGTTGCTCGACCGTGTCCGACATTGCTCGGTTCAGCGCTTGAAGTTGATGGTGATGACTTGGGTGAACGTGATCGCGGCGCCGTCGTGGTTTCGCGCCGGCTGATAGTGCTCTCGAAGCGCGCACCGTTTCGCGAGCGCACCGAAACCATACCCGGGATCCTGCACCACCGATGCGCTCTGTGCGTTTCCGTCGGCCGAGATCGTCACGGCCAGGCTCACGCGCGCGTAGTTGACCTGCTCGATGTCGGCCTCCGCCGGGAACCCGCAGTGGTCCCACGACCCGCTGAGCGGGACGGCCGGGCGCGACATGTCCGCCTTGGCCGGCCCGGGCGGCCCATTGCCGGCGATCGCCGGACCGGCGCCCGCCGCGTGCGGATCGTACACGGCCTTTTTGCTCGAGCCGTTGCTCGTCGTCGTGCCGCCTGCGTAGGCCTCGGCGTTGCCTTGGACGAACGTATTGCCCGTCAAATCGACGGGCTCGTCGGGGTCCGGTGCAGCCGTGAGCACCTTGGCGGCTTGAGCTGCGGGTGCCGGCACCGTCGTCGGCACCTTCTCTACGGGCGCCGCCTTCGGCGCCGGTTCGGGCGGCTCCGGTTCCGGCTCGGGGGGAGGCGGAGGCGGCGGCGGCAGCGGTTCGATCGCGATCTCCGCCCGCGCGCGGAGAACGTCGGCCGCCTTCTTGATGTCGGAAGCGAACCCCGAAAGGTCCGCCGGCAAGGTGAGCACACGCGCGGCGCCGGCGGCGTGGAGTACCAATGTGAGCGCGATACTGAGCGCGAACCGCTGGCCGTCGCGGCGATCCAGATCGAGGACGCGTGCGAAGGGATCGGCGAGCTCGCCGTCGAGCCCAGGGCGCCGCATCGAGCTCGCGTCGCTCACCATCGTGTCTACGGCTTCGGGGGCGCCGGTTGCGCTTCCCCGTCCTTCGGCGCGGGAGAAACGGCGAACGCGATCTTCGACAGGCCGGCCTGGCGCAACAGATCGAGCACGTGAATCACCCGCCCGTGCTCGACCTTCTTGTCGGCGCGGATCACGGCGCGGATGTCCTTGTTGTCGGCCCTCGCGCGGCGCGCGAGCGGCAAGATCCCGTCGTCGTCGACGACGGGCTTCGAGTCGACGTGCGTCTTCCCGTCGAGCGAAAGATCGACGCTGAAGATCGACTGCATGTTCTCGCCGCTCGCCGACTTAGGCAGATCCATCGGCATACCTTGGGAGACGATGATCTTCGCCGTCACCATGAAGATGACGAGGAGCACGAGCATGACGTCGACGAGCGGCGTCACGTTGATGCCGCTGATCAATCCATCGTCGTCGTCCGACGAGCCGCCGGCCATGTCAGCCGCCCCCGGCTTCCTCGGACTTGCCGCGCTTCGGTCCGTGGCCGCTCTCGACGGCCGCCAGATAAGCGAGCAACACGCGCGACAGCGCGTCGGTGTTTCCGAGAATCGACTTTTGCTGGCGCACGAAGAAGTTGTACGTCGCGACGGCGGGAATCGCCACGGCGAGGCCGACCGCGGTGGCGACGAGCGCTTCGGCGATCGAGGCCATCACCTCTTGCGGCGCCATCCCTTGAGCGGCTTCGGTGGCCGCTGCCACGACATCCTGTCGTCCGAGGGCTTCGAAGGCCTGTACGACGCCGATGACGGTTCCGAAGAGTCCGATGAACGGCGCGTTGTTGCCGAGCGTGCCGAGGTACGCGAGTCGACGTTCGAGGCGCATTTTCTGCAACGCGAGCGCGCCGAGCATCGCTTGCTCCGCCGCGCCCGCACCGCGATCGACTTCCATCAAGCCGGCCACGACGACGGCCGCCTCGGCGCTCGGCGACGCTTCCATCTTGCGGCGCGCGCCTTCGATGTCTCCGGTCCGAAGCAGATCGCGCAGATCGCTCGCGAGCCGCGTGAGATCGTCTCGGATGGACCAGTAGAACCACGCCCGCTCGAGCATGATCGCGACCGAGAGGACGCTCAGCACGATGAGGAGCCACATCACCCACTGCGCGCCGAAATTGGTCATCAGGCGCTGGAGCCACTCAGTCAGTTTCATCTCAGATGTCCTCGGTAAGCCGCCGGAGTCAGAACCCGGAAAACCGGCGGCGACCATGGTGCGTTCCCGACCGACTGTAAATACGTTCGAAAGCCGTGGCGGTTCGGGTTTGCGCGATTCCAGGCGGCGCATCGCGGAGGCGCCAGCTGCGTTGCCAACGTCGCTTTGGGTATTTTGGGGTTATTGGCCCCCACATCGGCGCGGACCGTCGCGGTGGGGACCCTACAAACCCACTTCGGTGCGCCCGAGCGCGGGCGGCTCAGAGCTCGTGCGGCATCAAGTCGTGCGGCGAGCGGAAGAATTGCATCGGCGAGTAATGCCTGAGGCACGAGACGCGGCGCATGTAGACGTCGGCGTACGTCTCCACTTGGAGCCCGAAGATGCTGAGCTCGTTATCCTGCTTCAAGAGCGAGCCCCAATAAGGATGAAAGCTCCGGTCCACGATGTCGCGGAGCTTCGCGTGCTCTTCCTGAAGGAGCCGGAGCTCACCGCGGATGCGTTCGATCGTGCGCTTCTCGGCGACGCGCACGTCGTCGGCGTCCTTCGCCTTGGCGCGCGCCTTCGTGAGCTCCTTGTACCTCGTCTGGTGATAGCGCAGCTCGTCTTCCAGGTTGTCGCGCTGCTCTTCGAGCGCGCGCTGCCGCACGATTTCGCCGAGTGAGCGGTCGTGGGCCTCGAGCTCCGCGTCGAGCTCCTGGATCACCATCGCGGTGCGCCACGCCGACTCTTTCTTCGAGCGGAGCATGTCGCCGTAAATGTGATCTCCGACGTAGAGCACGCTCGAGCCGGGGACCGCGATCGCCCGTTCGAACTCCATGAGGTTCCCGCCTTCGTAGACCTTGCCGCGCTCGAACGTGCCCCGGAATTCGCGAAGCACCTCGCCGTCGCGCTCGATGAACGGTCGGCCTTCCTTGAACCACAGCGGCTTTTGCGCCGCGACGACGACGATGTCGAAGTAGTGACGCCACGACGGATATTCGGGAAGCGCGCCGCCGAGCAGGTGGCGCATCACTTTGTCGGTGTATCCGAACGGCGAATTGGTCAGCAGAAAGAGCTTTTTTCCGGCGGAGCGCAGCTTGTGCAGCGTCTCGGCGAGGTGCGGATCGGCGTGGATGAACTTCGGCAGATCGGCGAGCACGTTCTTGTAGATCGTGCCGTCGCGATGCGCTTCGTCGATCGACTCGCGGACGTCGCGAAAGAGCTTCGGAAAATCGACCTTGGTGCCGCGGCTCTCGAGCGCGTCGGTGATCGCGGCGTACGCGGTGACTTCGGACAGCGAAAACAGCGTGTCGATCCAGTGATACCGCGACGTCTGCGGGTGAATGCGCTGATGCGTGTAGAGCTCGCGCACGGTGTCTTTCGCGAGCGGCGCCATGCCGTGCCAGCCCTTCCGCACGACCTTGAAGCGATTCATCTTCAAGATGTTGCCGAAACGCGTATCGACGAGGAGACCGCGGATCGGAAAGCGATAGTCGTAAGACAGCTTGTCGAGCGCGCTCGGGTAGCCGCGTTTGACCAGCCGCTCGATCGTCGCGTCGACCTGGAGCGAGTCCATCTGGCCCTGGTCGTACGTGGCCAGCGTGTAGTCCATGTCGAAGCCGACCCAGCCGACGCTGGTCATCTTCAGGTTCCGGTTGACCCAAACTCGCTCGGGTTTCGGAACGCGAGAAACGGGCTCCGGCTGACCTCCGAGAGGCATCGGAAGCGCGAGCTGGCGTATCGGACGAGAACCGCCCACCGCTATTCACGTTAACAGATGGCCGACGAAGCGCGAGGACTCGTCGTCGACGCGGCGGGTCGGCGGCTCGCGTCGATGCCGCTTTCCGGCGATTTCGCGCCGCCAATGCGATCGCGCGTCACGACGAACGGATCGCGATTCCGTGGCCGGCCACGATGTGTGCCACTCGGAGTCGCGGGCCGTCTTGCTCGAAACCGCCCTCGGTCGGGATGTTCTTCATGAAGAGCGGCGTATCGAGATCCACGAAGCGAAAGCCGCCCTGGCCCGCGGCGAGACACGCCGACACCGTCATCGACAGCGGCGATTCGACCATGCCGCCGATCATCAGCTCGAGGTGATACGCGCGCGCCGCGGCGATCATGTCGCACGCCTCGGCGATGCCGCACTTCGCGATTTTCACGTTCACCGCGTCGGCGGCGCGCATCGCGGCGATCTCCGCCACGTCGGTCGCCGAGCGCGCGCTCTCGTCGGCCGCGACGAGCACGCGCGTGCGCTTGCGAACGGCACGGAGCGCGTCGAGATCGTCGGCGCGCGTCGGTTGCTCGAACAGCGCGATGCGCTCGGCGCCGACTCGATCGACGAGCTCGACGGCCTCGTCCACGTCGAAGCTGCCGTTCGCGTCGAGAGTAATTTCCGCGTTCGGCGCGGCGGCGAGGACCGCCGCGAGGCGTTCCACGTCGTGCTCGACGGACCCGCCGCCCACTTTCACTTTCAGCGTCTTGAACCCGTCGCGCATCGCGCGCTCGGCCGCGAGCCCCGCGGCCTCCGCGCTGCCGGTGACGATGGTGATGTCCGTCTCGAGCGACTCTTCGCAGCCCCCGAAGAACCGCCACATCGAAAGCCCGACTCGCCGCGTGCCGGCGTCGAGCACCGCGATTTCGAGCGCCGAGCGTGCGCTCGCGACGGCCGGGATCGCTTCGCGGAGTTTTTCGGCGAGCCGGCGAAAACGGCCGGCGTCTTCGCCGACCAAAGTTGCGCGCGCCTCCGCGACGGCGGCGAGCGCAGCCGCCTGAGTCTCGCCGTTCACCGCGGGAAACGGAGCTGCCTCACCGAGCCCGACCGTGCCGTCGTCGAGCTCGACCTCGACGAGTACGTTCGCGGCCATGGCTTGCGCTCCCGTCGCGATGCCGAACGGCTCCGTGAGCTCGACGTCGAAGGCCCTTGCCCGAACGTCCACGATCGCCGCTCCCGCCACGATGAGGCGAGGGTATCACCCGGGGGAGCCCAGCGCGGGGTTTGCGCGCTTTCCGCGGGGCGTCCGAGACGATGGCGCGAATAGGGGGCTCTCGGGGGACGGCGCGCCGCGCGCCGAGGTGTGCGAAGCTTTCGCGATGTCGTCGCGCCCGTTCGTCGTGCTCGTCGCGGGCGAGCCCATCGCGCGCGTGCGCACCGTTCGCGGCAGTTACGCGAACATGATCCGCACCGCGGGACGCGAGCCGCCGTCCGCGGAGTGGCGCGACGTCGATCTCCGCGACGGCTCTCCGTTACCCGACCCGAGCGCGATCGCCGGCGTCGTCGTCACCGGATCGTCGGCGAGCGTGACGGAGCGCGCGCCGTGGATGCTTCGCGTCGAGGAATATCTACGAACCCTGGTCGAACGCCGTGTGCCGACCTTCGGCATTTGTTTCGGGCATCAACTGCTCGGGCAAGCCCTCGGCGGCGAGGTCGTGAAGAACCCACTCGGGCGCGAGATCGGCACGGTCGAGCTCGACGTAGTCGGCGAAGATCCGCTCATCGACGGCGCTCCGCCGCGATTCACCGTGAACGCGACCCACGTCGACACGGTCTTTACCTTGCCACCCGGAGCGCGGCTCCTCGCGCGCACCGAGCGCGAACCGCACGCGATGGTGCGGTTCGGCGAAGCGGCGTGGGGCGTGCAGTTCCATCCCGAAATGGACGCCGAAGTGGTGCGAAACTATCTCGCCGAACGCCGCGATGTCGTCGCACGCGAAGGGCTCGACCCCGACCGGCTCCTCGCCGCGGCGGGAGACGCGGACGCCGGCCGGGCCGTGCTCGTCCGCTTTCTCGAGAGAGCGCGCGCTCAGACGTTCTGAAGGAACGACGGCAACGTCATGAAGCGGTCGACGTGGTGTTCCTCGTCGCCGTAGAGGCCGTTCAAGATCTGCATGCGCTTGAAGTAGAGCCCGATGTTGTGCTCGTCGGTCACGCCGATGCCGCCGTGAAGCTGAATGCCCTGCCGGGTCACCAGGAAACCGCCCTTCGAGAGCTGCTTCTTCGCAGTCGAGATCGATCGCTTGCGCTCCACCACGTCGGGGTTGTCGGCGCTGATCATCGCGAGGATCGAGGTGCCTTTGCAGAGCTCGACCTCGACGAACATGTCGACGAGCCGGTGCTGCAAGGCCTGAAAAGTGCCGATTTTTACCGAGAATTGCTCGCGCTCGCACAGGTAGTCGCGCGTCATCGCGAGCGTCGCCTGGTTGATGCCCGAACCTTCGGCACACGCCGCGGCGGCGCCGTAGTCCTGCGCACGCTCGAGGATTTCCCGGGCCGCGCCTTCTTGCCCGACGAGCGCGCCCTTACCGACGGTGACGCCTTCGAGCTCGACGAGCGCCGCCTTGTGGCTGTCCATGCACTCGACGGTCTTCACCTTGAGGCCCGGTGCGCCGCGTTCGACGACGAAGACGGACACGCCGTCGCGATCGCGCGGGCCGCCCGAGGTGCGCGCGCTCACGAGGATCTGGTCGGCGGCCTGGCCGTTCAAGACCCACGCTTTCTTCCCGTTGAGCTTGTAGTCGCCGCCGCTCTTTTCGGCGCGCGTCTCGACTGCCGTCACGTCGTAGCGGCTGTTCTTTTCGAGGTAGGCGAGCGCGAGCGACGTCTTCCCCTCGATCATCGGCGGGAGATATCTCTCTTTTTGCTCCGCGGTCCCGTAGTTCGAGAGGGTGAGCCCCGCCACGGCGACGGACGGCCCGTAAGGCTCGGGGACGAGCGTCGTGCCGAGCCGCTCGAGGACGAGCGCCGCCTCGATGAAGTTGCCGCCGGTGCCGCCGAGCTCTTCGGGGAAACAGACGCCGAGCCAGCCGAGCTCGCCCATTTTGCGCCAGATGTTCTTGTCCCAGCCGACGTCGCTCTCGCGGATCTTTCGAACCCGCTCGACGGGCGATTCGCGCTTCGTGAAATTGTTGACGGTGTCGACCAGCATTTTCTGGTCGTCGTTGAGGGTGAAATCCATCGGTAGATTCCTCGTGCTCTCGGCCGACTATGTTCCCGGAAGTCCGAGAATCATCTTGGCGATGATGTTCTTCTGGATCTCGTTCGAGCCGGCGTAGATCGTCGCGGCGCGGATGTAGTTGTGTTCGGACGCGACGGATTCTTCGCGCGCCGGGATCGTGCCTTCGGGGTTGAACCAGCTGAGCGCGTCCTGCCCCATGAGGTCCATCAACAGCTCGAACGCCGACTGCTGAATCTCGGTGCCGCGCAGCTTGAGGATGCTCGACTCGGGGCCCGGGGCCTTGCCGAGCTGAGCGCCGGCGACGGTGCGATAGCTCGACATGCGAAGCGCCTCGAGATCCATCTCGAGACGCGCGATACGCGAGCGGTAGCCGGCGTGGTCGATGGCGGGTTTGCCGTCGATGATCGTGTCTTTTGCGATGCGCTTGATCCGCAGGAGCTGGCGCGTCGAACGACCGACTGCGGCGACCAAGGTGCGCTCATGGCCGAGCAGTGCCTTCGCGTACGTCCAGCCCATGTTCAGCTCGCCGACGATATTTTCGCCGGGGACCACCGCGTTTTCGAACCAGGTCTCACAGAAGGCGAGCGTGTTGCCCGTCGTGAGGAACGGCTTCGCGACGACGCCCGGCGTCTTCATATCGACGAGGAAAAAGCTGATGCCGTTCTGCTTTTTGCCGCTCGCATCGGTGCGGGCGAGCACGAAGATCCAGTCGGCGTACTGCGCGTACGTCGTCCAGGTCTTCTGGCCGTTCATGACGTAGTTGCCCTTGCCGTCGGGTTCGGCGCGGAGCTTCAGCGACGCGAGATCGCTACCGGCGTTGGGCTCCGAGTAGCCCTGACACCACACTTCTTCGCCGCTCAGGATCTTCGGAAGAAAGCGCTCTTTCTGCGCCTTGCTCCCGAACTGAATGATGAGCGGGCCGACCATGCCGAGGCCGAACGGGCTCAACGTCGGGGCGCTCGCGAGCTCGAGCTCTTCGCTCAAGATGAACCGCTCGGTGACGTCGAGGCCCGGCCCGCCGACGTCTTTGGGCCAATGGGGGGCAACCCAACCCTTCTTGTAGAGGATCTTGTGCCACTCCATTTGCTCGTCGTGATCGAATGATCGGTCGAGCGCGGCCTTTTCCTTGATGGCCGGCGGCATCGCGGACTGGATCCACTGCCGAACGTCGTCGCGGAACTTCAGCTGTTCGGGCGTAAACGAGAGGTCCATTGATGGTTTCTCCGATGACGACCGGCGCGTGTCGCTCGTCCGACGAGGACGTTCTGGCCGGCGTGCCGTCGAGCCTATACCACAGGGAACCCGTGTCTCGAGTGCTTCGGTCGCGGGCAGCGTCCGGCGGACGGAATTCGTGGGCGGTCAGCCACCAGTGGCGCTCGACGGCATCGACCACCTGGGCTACAGCCCCCCGCAGTTTTCTCGAGGCGACCATGGGTTTTTCTTGCGGCATCGTGGGTCTACCGAACGTCGGTAAGAGCACACTCTTCAATTCGCTTTCCGCGGCGCGAGCCGAAGCGGCCAATTTCCCGTTCTGCACCGTCGAACCGAACGTCGGCATCGTTCCGGTCCCCGACGACCGGCTCGAGGCGTTGGCGAAGGTGTTCGAACCCGACAGCAAGGTGCCGGCGGCGATCCGCTTCGTCGACATCGCGGGGCTGGTCCGGGGCGCGTCCAAAGGTGAGGGGCTCGGCAATCAGTTCCTCTCGCACATTCGCGAAGTGGACGCCGTTGCGCACGTCGTTCGGTGCTTCGAGGACGACAACATCACGCACGTCGAGGGCAAGGTCGATCCCATCGCGGACGTCGACACCATCCAGACCGAGCTCTGTCTGAAAGATCTCGACACGGTGACGAAGCGGCTCGACCGAGCGCGCCGGCAATCCAAGGGCGGCGACGCGCTCGAGAAGGTCGCCGTGACGCTCTGCGAACGGCTCGTGCCGCACCTCGACGCAATGCGCCCCGCGCGTACGTTCTCGCCGGAAGGCGAGAAAGAGGAGCTCGTGATGCGCGATCTCCAGCTGTTGACCGCGAAGCCCACGTTCTACGTCGCGAACGTGGACGAAGGGTCGCTCGGCCATCTCGAAGAGAACGCGCACTATCGCGCCGTGCGCGATCTCGCGGCGCGCGAGAAGACGCCGATCGTGCCGATCTGCGCGCACCTCGAGGCGCAGATCGCCGAGCTCGAGCCGGCCGATCGCCCCGATTTTCTCGCCAGCGCCGGCCTCGCGGAACCCGGTCTGAACGAAGTGATCCGGAGCGGCTACACGCTGCTCGGTCTCATCACGTTCCTGACGGCGGGCGAGAAAGAATGCCGCGCGTGGACGCTGCGGAAAGGGCTCGCAGCGCCGAAGGCCGCGGGCGTCATTCACACCGACTTCGAGCGAGGGTTCATTCGCGCCGAGGTGATTCGCTGGGAGGACCTGGTCGCGCTCGGCAGCGAAGCGAAGTGCCGCGATGCCGGCAAGGTGCGCGTCGAGGGCAAGGACTACATCGTCCAAGACGGCGACGTGATGCACTTCCGCTTCAACGTCTGAACCGAAGCCGCGCTTACGGTCCGAATGCGGACCAGAGGCTCCGTACGGGAACCGGGCCGCCGAACGCGCCGTGGAAGCGCGCGACCCAGACGACGACGAGGAGCGCGACGAGCACCGTCGCGATCGTCGCGAGGGTCCACTCGAGGGCGCGACTCACCGGGCGGCCGCTCGCGACGTGAACCGCGGCGCCGAGCGCCGACGGAACTACGACGAAGACGAGCGGGTGAAAGTGCAACGCTTCGGTGACGTGCCCCTGGGCGAGCGAGAGCGTCGCGCGAAGGAGGCCGCAGCCCGGACACGGAATGCCGAGCAACGCCGCGACGGGGCACACCGAAAAACGGAACACGACGGCCGCCGCGAACAGCGCCACGATGGCGACGGCCGCGACGATCCGCCGGTCGAGAACGCCTACGAGGAGGCCTTCTTGCCCTTGATCAGGAGGTAGATGCCGTAGATGCCGCACGTGAATACGATGAGGAGCACCGTGACGATCGGATTCGCGCCGCCCACGGTTCCGGGAATCGGCGGCAGTGACTCCTCATAAGGAGCCATCGGCGCGGACTGCATGGCCATCGCCGCCGTCTGCGGGATCGGCAACGGCCGATCGTCGCCGATCGGCGAGGTGGCTTCGAAACCGGTTGGAGGTGCGCCGAAGCCAGCTGGGGGCGCGCCGAACCCAGGAGGAGGCGCGTCGTAACCTCCCGCGGGCGCCGGCGGCGCCGATTGTTGTTGGGGCGCGCCGGCAAAGCCGCCGAACGCGCTCGCATCCGCCACCATGGTGCCACCGAGCGGATTCACCACCGAGCTCGGTCCGCGTGCAGGCGCTGGTGCCGGCGGCGTCGGTGCCGCCGGAGACGGCGCGGGCGCGCCGAAATTCGGGCTGGCGGATTGTGCCGTCGTCGCGAACGCGGGCTGTTGCGACGCGGCCTGCGTGACGGGCGCGACGGGCGCGGCCTGCGCTACAGGCGCGGGCGGCACCGGCGTCGGGGCAAACTGCGCGCCCATCGGCGGCGTGTTCGCACCGAGAGCAGGCGGCGCGACGCCGATCATCGTGCCCTTCAGCTTCGGCTTCGGCGCCACGGGCGCCGGCGCTGCTGCAGGAGCCGCGACGGGCGGCGCAACCGGTGCCGCCGCGGGGGGCGCGACGGGAGCTGAAGGGTTCGGTGCGCCGGCGGGACGAGGAACGCTCGGGGGAGCATTCATCATCAACATCGTGCCCTTGAACTTCGGCGCGGCGGCGGCTGCCTTCAACGCAAACCCGCACTTCGCGCACGCAGTCGCGGTGTCTTGATTCTGGGCTCCGCAGTTCGGGCAAAACACTAAACGCACCTCCAACAATCAGGGCAAAACAGTCCGCGTTCCAGGTTACACGGGGTCGCCATCGCTTTCTACCCCGACGTCGGCGGAAAGCGTCGACGCTCGAACGGTCGCGCGATCTTGCCTCGAACACGCCTGTTTCGTGGACATGGCGACCACGACGAACGGCAGCCGCGCTCGAGACCTTGGTGCAGCGCGCTGGGTTTTTTCCTTCATGCACCTGCTTCTCCGCCGGAAACGCGAAAATGAGTGGAGTTTCAAGGGAAAACGCGGTCTTGACACCTCGGTTTCACCCTCACTACGGTTCGCCTCGCCGCGCGCCCTGAGCGGGGCGATCGAACGGCCTCGCGGGCAGCTCGCGCGGTTGGGTCGGCTAGTCGAGGAAGAGTTTTCGAAGATGGCATTTTCCCTGAGCGATGAACGCGAGCGGGAGCTTTCGAAAATCGTCGCGCGCTATCCGAACAAGATGGCCGCGTGCATTCCGGTGCTGCACCTCTGCCAAGAGGCGAACGGCAACTGGGTGTCGGACGACGTCATCGAGTTCGTCGCGCAAAAGCTCGAGCTCGGCGCCGCGCACGTCAAGGGCGTCGTCACGTTCTACACGCTGTTCAACCAGTCGCCCCCGGGCCGGCATCAGGTTTGGGTTTGTCGCACTTTGTCGTGCGCCCTTCGCGGAAGCGGCGAGCTCATCGAGCACTGCGAGAAGAAGCTCGGTGTTCACCTCGGCGAGACGACGAAGAACGGCAAGGTGACGTTGCGCACCGCGGAGTGTCTCGCGTCGTGCGGGACCGCGCCGGTCATGCAGGTCGATCGCACTTATTACGAGAATCTCACGACCGAAGCCGTCGACCGGATTCTCGACCGCCTCATGAACGAGTGACCGGCGAGAACGGCGATACCGGGGTTTTTCGATGCTGAAGCGAACCGACTACCTCACGAAGAATTACGCCGCCCCCGACTCGTGGAGCCTCGCGCTCTACGAACGTGACGGCGGTTATCGCTCGGCGGAAAAGGCGTTCGGCATCCCGCGCGAAGCCCTCGTCGACGAAATCAAGAAGGCGCACATCCGCGGGCGCGGCGGCGCGGGCTTCGATTGCGGCACGAAGATGAGCTTCATGCCGAAGGAGTCGAAGAAGCCGCACTACCTCGTCATCAACGGCGACGAAGGCGAGCCCGGCACCTTCAAAGACCGCTCCATCATGGAGAAGAACCCGCACTCGCTCATCGAGGGGTGCATCATCGGCGCTTACGCGATCGGTGCGCACGTCGCGTACATCTACGTGCGCGACGAGCTTCATCTCTCGAAGGCGCGCCTCGAGCAAGCCATCGCCGAAGCCCGCGCCAAGGGCTACCTGGGCGATCGTCCCTTCGGTCGCGGCTACGGCGTCGAAGTGCACGTCCACACCGGCGCCGGCGCGTACATCTGCGGGGAAGAAACGGCGCTCCTCAATTCGCTCGAAGGCCGTCG
>DATBBD010000718.1:0-1543 GCA_036271175.1 Polyangiaceae bacterium
GGCGCGAGATCCGAGCGCAAGAACCGGATCGCGGCCGCGCACGGTTCTTCTCCGCCCGGCGGGATCGCGAACGCGCGCGCGACGATGAACTCGCCGACGGCCGCCCAGACCAATGCGGCGCCGACGAGAACGACGAGCGCGGCGCGCGTCCAGCGCCGGCGCGACGGGGCGACCTTCGCTCGTAACGCGCAGAACGCCTCGGTCGCACACGCGCCCACCGACACCGCCGAGAACGGCATCAGCGCGGAGAGATACCGCGCTTCCACGTGATGCGTGACGGACGTCACGCCGCACAGACCGACGAGATAGAGCAGGATCGAGCCGCTCCACGCGACGTTACGCCTGAGGAGCCACACCGTCGCGGGAACCCCCGCGAGAAGGAGCGGATAGTGGAACACGACGTTCACGAACGACGCGAGCTCCATCCGGATCAACCCGAACATGTGCGCGGCGCCCTTTTTCGCCCACACCTCGGCGACCGTCGGCGTCGGATCGTACAGCGCGAAGTAGTTGGGCATGCCGTCTTTGCCGAGCCACTCGATCGCGCCGTACGGCGAGCCCGGCGTGCCGTACACGCGATAATTTCGCCACGTGTAGAGCGCGACTACGACCACGACGGGGACCACGAGGCGCAGGTAACCCCGAAGGCCCACCGCGCGACGCGTCTTCGGGTGGACGACGAGGAGAACGCCGAACACCGCCGGAAAGATCGTGCCGGTAAACTTGGCGAGCGCCGACAACGCGGAGGCCACTCCGGCTCCGGTGAACCACGCCTTCCGGTTCGACTCCGACGTCGCGCCGATCGCGAATGCACCGACGGCGGCGAACGAAAAGAGCGCGTGCGGCACGTCGTCCGCGAAGAACAGGGCGAGCATCACCAGCTCGCGGCTCGATACGACGAAGCACACGGCGACGAGGCCCGCGACGGTGCCGAAGAGCCGTCGACCGACGACGAACGACAGCACGATCAGCGCCGCGGCGAACACGACGCCCGGGATCCGGACCAGCGCCGGATTCGGTCCGCCGAGGACGAACAACGCCGCGAGCACGAATTGCTGGAGCTCGCCGTGAACCTCGAGCGGGTGGCGCACCGTCGGGAAGAGACCGGTGTGAAAAATGATGCGGTCCACGACGTCGCCTTGTCCGCGCGACAGGCTCCGCGCGGCTTCGGCGTAGTCGACCGCGTCGGGCGACAGAGCGAACCCGCGCGGCGTCGCGATCAGCAGGAATGCCGCGTATGCCACTGCCACACCCACGACGCCGAGCAGCCACCGATCTTTCGCCGCGGACCGCCAACCTGCTTTACTGGGCACGACCGGGCGACGATACTCGGTGCGCTTTGACGCTGCGAATCGGGTAGGCGGTGGATCTCGCGGAGCTCCCGTCGTCCGACTTCGTGCGCCACCCGTGGGAAGTCGTGCGGGGAAATTTCTTCCGCCGAATCCTCGCGGACGGCGGCGTCTTCGAGCGGCCTCGGCGCGTGCTCGACGCCGGCGCGGGCGACGGCTTTTTCGTGGGCGAGTTGCTCGAGCGGTTGCCCGCG
>DATBBD010000719.1:0-2443 GCA_036271175.1 Polyangiaceae bacterium
CAGTCGAAACGACTTTGGCTCGAAGCGCCGTGGCGTTTTGGTACGGCGTTGAGCGAGTCGAGCGCCCGCGGGTCTTAAGCTCGAACGGCAGGCGACCGTACCCGGAAAGTGATGCTGGAGAATCTGATGACGGTAAAGGAGGTTGCGACGCTCCTCCGCGTGTCGCCGCAAACCCTCTACAAGATGCTCGAGCAGGGCGTGATTCCGGCGGTCAAGGTCGGCAGCCAGTGGCGCTTCGATCGCAATCAGATTCGCGAGTGGCTGAAAGGCCAAGCCTCCGCGTCGAATGGTAACGCGGCTCAGCAAAAGGCAGGCGACGAAGGAGCGCGCGGCTAGAAGCGTCCACTCGAGAGGTCGGAAAGACCGCGAGAGGACCGTTCAGGTGGTGTAGCTCGCGTTGATGCGAATGTACTCTTCCGTCAGATCGCAGCCCCAAGCCGTTGCGGACGCGTCGCCGAGCCCGAGATCGACGGCGATGACGACCTCCGGCTGATCGAGGGCCTTCGAGAGCAGTTCGTAAGGAACCGACGTCGGCGCGCCGCGCTCGAACGCCGCGTGCTCGCCGATGAAAACGCTGGTCCGCGACACGTCGACGTCGGCGCCCGAGCGACCGACGGCCATCATGACGCGACCGAGGTTCGCGTCGCGACCGGTGACCATGGTCTTCACGAGCGGCGAAGAGGTGACCGTCCGGGCAGCCTTCCGCGCATCCTCGACGGTACGCGCGCCGCGCACTCGCACCTCGATGACCGTGCGCGCGCCTTCCCCTTCGCGAACTAGATCTTTGGCGAGCGCGATGGCGACCATCTCGAATGCCCGGCGGAGTGGGGCTTCGGCGCGATGACCCCGATCGATGCGCGACCCTCCGGCGAGGCCGTTCGCGAAGAGCAGCATCGTATCGCTCGTAGACGTGTCCATGTCGACGTCGATCATGTTCAGCGACACGTCGGCGACGGCGCGGAGCGCCCCCTTCAACCATTCCGGCGCGACCGGCGCGTCCGTCGTCATGAAGCAGAACACCGTGGCCATGTCCGGGTGCACCATGCCGGAGCCCTTCGCCGTTCCGCCTACCGTGTATTTCACGCCGTCCACGACGACGGAGAGCGCACGATGCTTGGGGGCGATGTCGGTCGTCATGATGGCGCGGCTGAACTCGATTCCGCCGCCGGCCGAGAGCCGCGTCTGCCGGATCCCGCGCTCGATGCGTTCCATCGGCAGATTCCGTCCGATGACGCCGGTCGATGCGACCAACACTTCGCTCTCGGCGATCGCAAGGTGCTCGGCCGCGACGGAGGCCATGCGCACGGCGTCGCGCTTGCCCTGCTCGCCGGTGGCAACGTTGGAACAACCCGAATTCGCGACGATCGCACGGCCTTGCCCGTCTTTGATGCGCTCGCGGCAAAGCTCCACCGGCGCGCCGACGACGCGATTTTGCGTGAAGACGCCGGCGACCGAGCACGGCTCCGTGGATGCCAGGAGACCGACGTCGAATCGCGGTTCACTCCCGTAGGTCTTGATTCCGACGTTGACGCCTCCGGCCACGAACCCTTCCGGCGTTGTCACACCGCCGCCGTCGATCCACACGTAATCCATGACGAGTTTCGCTTCCTTCGTTCGCTCGAGCGCCTCCTACATGTAGGAGATCATGATGAAGCGCAAGTGTAGCGTTCTAACCTAAGGACTATCGCTCGCGTGCCGTTCTCTACGAAGGTGGAAGAACCACGCGGCGTGGCCTCGGCAACTTTGCGAAATCCAGCGACCACCAAGCCACCCAGCGCCACGCACGACGTGGACCCGGCGGTCGTGCCGTCGCTGCCGCCCGATTCGGCGCCCAGGCATCGCCCCGCGCAGACCGCCGACGGGCGCGTGAAGATTCTGGTCGCGGAAGACGAGCGCCTCTCGCGCGAGATGCTCGAGCGGACGATCACCGGATTCGGTTACGACGTCGTGCTCGCTCACGAAGGCGGCAAAGCGCTGTCCACGTTGCTCCAGGCCGACGGCCCGCGCCTGGCGCTCCTCGACTGGGAAATGCCCGGGCTCTCGGGCATCGACGTGTGCCGCGTGCTCCGCGGCAGGAAGGACGCGCCGTACGTCTACGTCATTTTGTGCACGAGCCGCGACGGGCATCGGCAGCTGATCAACGGCCTCGCCGCCGGCGCCGACGACTACATCCGAAAGCCATTCGACGCCCAGGAGCTCGAGGTCCGGCTCCGCGCGGGCCGGCGCGTCGTGCTCTTGCAGGACGAGCTCCTCGAAACCAAGGCCGAGCTCGAACGCCGCGCGCTCTACGACTCGCTCACGAAGATCAAAAATCGCGGCGCGATTCTCGACGTGGCAAAGCGGGAGCTCTCCCGAAGCCGGCGCAGTGGGAAATCCCTCTCCGTCGCGCTCGGCGACCTCGATCACTTCAAGCACGTGAACGACACCTACGGTCACCCCGCCG
>DATBBD010000720.1:0-13111 GCA_036271175.1 Polyangiaceae bacterium
AGAACGGTTTCGTCACCACCAGAAACACGGCTCCCGCAGCGGACAAGAGCAGGATCACGGCGAGAATCGCGGTGTTGCCGGAGTCGGTCGCGGCGCCCTTGGCCATTTTCTTCGCCCGTCCGCCGATGACGTGATGAAGTCCGATCACGACGAGCGCCAAAAGCAGCTTGCCGTGCATGAACTTCGTCTGGACGAAGTAATATTGCGTGTCGAGCGCGAGCCGGGTCACGCCCGCGACGAACGACACGACGAAGGCCGGTGTCGCGAGCTTTTGGTAGACGTCGACGCCGATCTTGCCGCGCGTGGCGGCGTCGCCGGAGTGGGCGCCGAGAACGACGGCGACAGCGAGAATCGAGCCGATCCAGATCACGTTCGCGATGACGTGAAGAACGACCAGAGTCGAAAAGAGGCCCGACATTGGCGGGCAGGGTATCACCTTGCGCCCGCGTCACCGAGGTCACATGGTGACAACCTGCGCATGACGACCACCCAGACGTTTCGAGCTCCGTTCGCTCCTGGCGGGCCGAGCGGTATCGACCAGGAAGTGTGCCGGCGCTTGCTCGAAATCGCGCTCAGTCGCGGGGGCACCTACGCCGATCTGTTCTTCGAATACAGCGCCAGCGGCAGCCTTGCGTTCGAGGAGGGCATCACGCGAAGTGCGTCGCGCGGGACGAGCCTCGGGCTCGGCGTCCGAGTGCAGCGCGGCGACGCGACCGGCTACGCGTACGTCGAGGATCTTTCGTGGGAAGCGATGAAGCGTGCGGCAGAAACCGCAGCGCGAATCGCGGGCGGCCCGGCGACGGCCGTGGTCGGTCTCGCGTCGTCGACATTGCCCGAACGCTACGCGCTCGAGCGCAGCACCCTCGATGTCGACGGCCGCGAAAAGCGGGCGCTTCTCGAGCGAGTCAGCAAAGCCGCGCTCGCCGAAGATTCGCGCGTCAAGAAGGTCGAAGCGTCGTTCGTCGAGGAAATGCGTGAAATCCTCGTCGCGACCAGCGTCGGGACCTACGCCTACGACGTCCAGCCACTCTTTCGGTTCGGCGTGCGCGTCATCGCCGAAGATCACGGCAAGCGCGAGTCGGGCCGCAGTGGTGGCGGAGGCCGGAAATCACTCGGCTATTTCGAGGATTGGTCGCCCGAGCGGCACGCCAAAGAGGCGGTTCGCCAAGCGCTCGTCCTGCTCGGCGCGCGCGAGGCGCCCGCCGGCCAGATGGAAGTCGTGCTCGCCCCGGGCGATAGCGGGATCCTGTTGCACGAAGCCGTTGGTCACGGCCTCGAAGCGGACTTCAATCGCAAGGGAACCAGCAATTATACCGGGCAGATCGGCAAGAACGTCGCGAGCCCGCTCTGCACCGTGGTCGACGATCCGACGCTCCTTCAGAACCGGGGCTCCATCAACGTCGACGACGAAGGCGCCGAGCCGCGCCGGAACGTGCTCATCGAAAACGGCGTACTCGCCTCTTACATGCACGACCGCCTCTCGGCCCGTCACTACGGAACCCAGCCGAGCGGCAATGGTCGCCGCGAGAATTTCTCGTCGGTTCCGATGCCCCGGATGACAAATACCGTCCTGCTGGCCGGACCCCATGACCCCGAGGAAATCATCCGCGGCGTAAAGCGAGGCGTTTTTGCAAAAACGTTCGGCGGCGGGCAGGTGGATATTTCAAACGGCGACTTTGTTTTCTCACTTACGGAAAGCTACCTCATCGAAAATGGTCAGCTTACTGCTCCGCTAAAGGGCGTGAATCTAATTGGCAATGGTCCAGAAACATTGCGTGAAGTATCCATGCTGGGCAACGACGTAGCCCTCTCAGACGGTATCTGGACGTGCGGTAAGGACGGACAGAGTGTTCCCGTCGGGGTCGGCTGCCCAACCATTAAGATCTCGCGAATTACAGTCGGTGGGACCGAAATCGCCTGAAACACAAACCTCTCGCGCCCGCTCATTCGTAGCGGTCGTGGGACACGGCCCACTGCTAGAGCGGGAGGACGGCGCTGCTGCAACACTCCGGCAGCTTGGCGCCAACGTCCGCACGCTCGACCTCTGGGACGATCCAATCAACTTGTTCGCCGAGGACGACCCCGACGAAGAGGCTCGCCCGCGAGCCCTCCTCTTCGAGGCTCTGGACCGGCCGGACCTCGCGATCGCGGCTCTTCGAGCCGTGCGTAAGGAGTCCACCTTCGACAACGTGGGAGCCATCGTGGCGGTGACGGTCGGGCAAATGGCCCGCATCGAACCCTCCAGCGGCTTCGACGATTTTGTCCTTCATCCGTACGTACCCGAGGAGGTGTACGCCCGGATCCGCGCCGTCGAATGGCGCAAGAGCGAGTTCGCGACCGAAGAGCGCCACAAGATCGGCGGCATCATGATCGACAAGGCCGCGCAAGAGGTCAGCGTCGACGGCCGGCACGTGCAGCTCACCGCGAAGGAATTCGCGCTGCTCGCGTACCTCTGCGATCGCCGTGGCAAGGTGCTCTCACGCGAACACCTGCTCGCGCGCGTCTGGGGCAATCGCTACGACGGCGGCCCGCGCACCGTCGACATCCACGTTCGGCGTCTCCGCGCCAAACTCGGTGAAGCCCTGCCGCTCGATACGCTCCGCGGCTCCGGCTACAAACTCCGCGCGCCCGACATCCCGACCGCGTCCGAAGAAGAATAAGCCTCCGCTCTCGGCGACCGAGCCGCGTCGATCGCGACTCGGACGTCGAGAGCTTCGCTTTTTATTTTGGGGAGCCGTCGACGTCGCGGTCGTCGCAGTGGGGACGCGTCCGCGACGCGACGTCGCGCGTTTCGCGGCGAGGCGAGCGTCGCGGCGTCGTTTGAGTGGGCTCTCGGGTGCGCGCTGCACTACGTTTCGCGCCGATGCTCGTCGTTTCCACCGGTTGCCCGTCGGGCATCGGACCCGAAGTGTCGCTGCTCGGCGCGGCGGCGTTGCCGCGGGTGCGCACGGTGCTCGTCGGTGACGAAGGAACGCTGCGCGGTGCCGCGAAACGCGTGGGCGTCTCCGCGACGCGGCTCGTCCCCTTCGCGGGCCCCCAAAATAAACGACGCCCCCGCGGCGCCATCGAGTTCGTCACGGTCGGCCCCGAGCTCAGCGAAAAAGATCGCCGTCCCGGTCATCCGTCGAAGCGCGCCGGCCGTGCACAACTCGCGTACGTCGAAGAAGCGTATCGGCTCGCGAAGGCGATCCCCGGCGCGGCGATCGTCAGCGGCCCGGTGAGCAAGTCGGCGATTGCGCATTCCGGCGCGCCCGGCGCCGAGTCCTTTCGCGGTCACACCGAGTGGCTCCGCGATCTCGACCGAGCCGAGCACGCCGTCATGTGCTTCGCGTCGCCGACGCTCGTCACCAGTCTCGTCACGACGCATTTGCCGCTCCACGAAGTGCCGAAGGCACTCGACGAAGCGGGCGTCGCGATCGCGACGACCGAGCTCGTCCGGTTACTGCACGCACTCGGCAAAAAGCGACCGCTCGTCGCCGTCACGTCGCTCAATCCCCACGCCGGCGAAAGCGAGCTCCTCGGCTTCGAAGAGGCAAAGGCGATCGTGCCCGGCATTCGCCTCGCACGCCGGCGCGCGGGTCGCGGCGCCACTTTGGTCGGTCCCGTCGGCGCCGAAACGGCGTATCGCCTCGCGCACGCGGGCCGTTACGACGGCGTCGTCGCGATGTACCACGACCAAGCCACCATCCCGATGAAGCTCGTCGCGTTCGGCGACGCCGTGAACGTCACCATGGGCCTCAGCATCGTGCGTACCAGCGTCGACCACGGCACCGGCTACGACATCGCCTGGACGGGAAAAGCCGACCCCAGCGGCATGATCGCCGCGATGAAACTCGCCGCGCGTCTCGTCGGCTGAGGCGCCAACGTCGCGCAGCAAGCCGCGAAGATCCACAGGGCTGCGCGAGCGAAGCGAGCCCGCGAAAGCGGCAGGGGGAGCGGTCGCGAAGCGAGCCGCGGGGGACAAGGTCCCCCAACAACTAGAACACCCCCCGCTTGCGCCAGTTTTGCCCCCTCTATTCGGTGGAGCCGAGGGGGATCGAACCCCTGACCTCTAGCATGCCATGCTAGCGCTCTCCCAGCTGAGCTACGGCCCCAAACGGGAAGCGGAGCCTGGCACGGGTCGTTTCTGAAGGCGAGTCCCTTTCGCGCCCGCGGAGGCGGTTTCCCCGGCTCTTGTCGGTGGTTTTTCGTCTATCGGTCGCGTGCTTGCCGTCGCGCGTCGAGCCTGTCTTGACCCTTTGTCCGGCAAAACCGTACGCTCGTAAAAGTCCCGTTCGGCGTCGTCCCCCAACGCGCCCTGTCCCGAATGGCTCACCAGCAGCAACGTTATCGCGTCATCGAGCGCATCGCCGCCGGAGGCATGGCCGAGGTGTACCGCGCGGAGAGCGCGGGGCTCGAGGGGTTCAAGAAAATCGTCGCGATCAAGCGCGTTCTGCCGCACCTCGCCGAGAAGAAGCAATTCATCGGGATGTTCCTCGACGAGGCGCGAACGAGCGCGCACTTGTCGCATTCGAACTGCGTTCAGGTGTTCGACATCGGCGTCGGCGACAACACGTACTTCATCGTGATGGAGTTCGTCGATGGCTCGGACTTGAAGGCCATCATCGAGCATCGCCGTCACAAGGGGCAGCGCGTGCCGATCGAAGCCGCGTCGCTCATCTGCCAGAAGATTTGCGAAGGGCTCGCGTACGCGCACGAAGCGACGGACACCAAGGGCCGGAAGCTCGGCATCGTGCACCGCGACATGTCGCCGCCGAACGTGCTCATCACGCGCTACGGCGAGGTGAAAATCGCGGATTTCGGGCTCGCCAAGGCCAATAGCCAGCTCGAACGGAGCGAGCCCGGGATCATCAAGGGCAAGTTCAGTTATCTCTCGCCCGAGGCCGCGATGGGCGAGACCGTCGATCATCGCACCGACATTTTCGCCATCGGGATCATGCTCTGGGAGATGCTCGCTGGCCGGCGGCTCTTTCTCGGCGAATCGGATCTCGACACGGTTCGGCAGGTGCAGGCGGCGCGCATTCCGTCGCTCTCGCAGCTGAACCCGGAAGTGTCGCCCGATCTCGAGCGCATCGTGCTCCGGACGCTCGCCCGCGATCCGACGCAGCGCTATCAAGCGGCGCGCGACCTCGGCCGTGATCTGAACGGCTTCTTGTTTCGGCTCGGGCGGCCAGTCTCGTCGTTCGAGATCGCGACGCTGGTCTCCGAAGCGATGGTCGCGCGCGAATCCGAGCGCCGACAAAAGCAAAAAGACGACAAGGTCTCGATCATCGGCTCGCTCATCGACGAGGCCATGGTCGAGTTCACGTCGCTCGACGCCAAGCGCGACGGCAGCGTCGTCGCGTCGAACGACAAGGCCGGCGGCGGCGGTGCTCCGCTGAACCTCGGCTCATTCGAGGACGTCCAGGATTGGACGAAAGATCTGGAGGGCGACGCCAAGGGCGGGAAGAAGGAGCGGCGCCCGCTCGCGAGCGACGGCTACCAAGCCGGCAATCTCGCTGCGCTCGAAGAAGACGCTCCCGGCGTCCCGCTTCAGCGAGTTCCGGTTGGCGCCGGAGCCGGCGGATATTCACCGCCCGCACCGGGCGTCGGTTCCAGCGCGCCCCCGCGCGCCTCGGCGAGGCCGCCTCTCGCGCCCGCGAAAGCCGGAAACTCCGGCGCCGTGATCGCGATCGTCGTCGTGGTGGTCGCGCTCGCCGGCGCAGCGGGCGCGTATTTCGGCGGCTTGTTTCACTAGCAGCGCGACGCACGAAGCGACGGCAAGAGTGGCTCGACCTCAGAGAGATTGAACCGCAGAGACGCAGAGGCCGCAGAGGGAGAGAAGAGAAGAAGGGATTTTTGGAGCGGCGTGGAAGCGGCGCGTAGCGACGAGGACCGCGGTCTGGACCAGGAATCTTTGTCTGGACTCTGCGTCCTCTGCGGTAAGCACTCTGGATCGCATCGCGACGACACGCCGACGGCGAGCGCCGCGCAGAGCGCCCCCTAAATTCTGCTCTGCTCTTTTGGCGCCTTAGCGGTTCAATCCGTAGATCGACCCGCGGCGACTCGGAGGCGCTCCGCCTTATTCCGGGGCCTTTTCCGGGGTCTTTTCCGCCTCGCCGCCGCCGTCCTCGTCATCGTCGTCGTCATCATCGTCGTCGGTATCGTTTTCGGTGTCGTCGAGCTCCTCGTCATCGGGCTCGTTGTCACTGTCGACGTCCTCGCCGCGGGCACGCCGCGCTGCGCGTTCCTTTGCACGGTCGCTCGCGAGCTTCTGCAGCACGAAGGGCTTCGGCGAGAGAATGAGGCTCATCGCGCGAGCTTCCATCGTCGCGTGTTGCTCGACGATCGTGAGGTCGTCGGTCTTCTCGCGGAGGTAGTCGAGCTGCATGCGCGCGCGCTCGGGGTGGGCGATTTCACGGCCGCGGAAGCGCACCGTGAACTTCACCTTGTTGCCGGCTTCGATGAAGCGCCGCGCGGCACGGAGCTTCACTTCGAGATCGTGATCGTCGGTCTTCGGGCGGAGCTTCAGCTCCTTCACCTCGACGACGGTTTGCTTGCGCCGGGCCTCGCGCGCTCGCTTTTTTTCCTCGTATTTGAATTTGCCGAAATCGAGGATCTTGCAGACCGGCGGCGTCGCCTTCGGGTTCACCTCGACGAGATCGAGCCCGCGCTCCTCCGCTTCTCGGAGCGCCTGCTGCGTCGTGAGCACGCCGAGCATGGTGCCGTCATCGAGCACCACGCGCACTTCGGGCACTCGGATTCGATGATTGACGCGGATCTGGGGGGCTCTCGTGTCTCGGAAATTCCGTCGGTCTGTCGCCATGCGTTCCCGTTTCGTCCTTCTCTATGAAAATCTCAGACGGTGCCCTTGGCGAGCCGCGGCGGCTTCGCCTCTTCCAGGAGCTGCTCGAGGAAGCGACTCAAGGGCATCGGACCGAGGTCCTTGCCGTCGGCGTTTTTGGGCGCGACGGTCTCCGTTTCCACTTCCTTTTCGCCCACGACCACCGTGTACGGCACGCGACGAAGCCGCGCGTTTCGGATCTTCGCGCCGAGCTTGTCGGCGCCGTCGTCGACCTGGATGCGAAGACCGTGGCTCGTCAAATGAGCCGCGATGCGCCTCGCGTACTCGGTTTGCTTCTCGCTCACCGTCACGATCATCGCTTGTTCGGGCGCGAGCCAGACCGGGAATTTCCCGGCGACGTGCTCGACGTAGATCCCGAAAAATCGCTCGAGACTCCCGAGGATCGCGCGGTGGAGCATCACCGGACGATGTGCTGCGCCGTCTTTACCGACGAACTCGAGCCCGAAGCGCTCCGGCATCGCATAGTCGAGTTGAATCGTGCCGAGCTGCCAGCTCCGGCCGATCGCGTCTTTCACGTGGAACTCGACCTTGGGTCCGTAGATCGCGCCTTCGCCGGGAAGCGTCTCGAAATCGAGCTTCGACTCGGTGAGGACTTCGTTCAGCGCGCGCTCCGCGAGATCCCACATCTCGTCGGTGCCGACGCGAAGCTCGGGCCGGAGCGCGAGCTT
The DNA here is from genome assembly GCA_036271175.1 of Polyangiaceae bacterium. Classification (GTDB taxonomy): domain Bacteria; phylum Myxococcota_A; class Polyangia; order Polyangiales; family Polyangiaceae; genus DASZVB01. The sequence continues at coordinate 7,513 of DATBBD010000720.1, forward strand.
GATCGCCAGATCGGTGAACCCGAAGGCGCGATACACCTCGAAGAGCAACCGATTGAAAGACACGACCTCGTCTTTCAACTGCTCCGGCGTGCAGAAGATGTGCGCGTCGTCCTGGCAGAAGGTGCGAACGCGAGTGAGCCCGTGCACGACGCCGCCGCGTTCGTGACGGTGCAGGCGACCGAAGTCCGCGACGCGCCACGGGAGCTCGCGGTAGCTGCGCTTGCGCTGCCCGAAGATGAGGCAATGCGACGGGCAGTTCATCGGCTTTTGCGCGACGGACTCGAGAGCCTTTTTCTCGGCGTCGACTTGGCCCGCATCGGCGCTCGCGGCGAGCTCGTCGATGGCTTCCGGCGCCACCGGGAAGTACATGTTCTCGCGGTAGTTCGGGAGGTGCCCGCTCGTCTCGAAGAGCCGCCGATCGAAGATCTGCGGCGTGATCACCTCTTCGTACCCGTAGTCGACGTAAAGCTCGCGAACGAACCCGATGAGCTTGTTGTAGACGAACGCGCCGCGCGGCAAAAAGAACGGCATCGCCGGCGCCCACTCGTGGAACATGAAGAGCTCGAGCTCTTTGCCGAGCTTTCGATGATCGCGGGCGCGCGCCTCTTCGAGCATCTTCAGGTACGCGTCGAGCTCTTCTTGTGAGCCGAAGGCCGTCCCGTAGATGCGCTGGAGCATCGGGTTCTTCTCGTCGCCGCGCCAATATGCGCCGGCGACGCTCGTCAACTTGACGACGCCGAGGTCCTTCGTCGACGGCACGTGCGGCCCGCTGCAGAGGTCGAGCCACTGCGTCTCCGGTTTGCCGTCCTTGCCGTGCCAGTAAATGCTGATCGGCTGCCCCTCGGGGATCCCGTCGATCAGCTCCACCTTGTATTTCTCGCCCATGCCGGCGAAGAGAGCCTTCGCCTCTTCGCGCGACACGACCTTGCGATGAAACGGCAGGTTCTGACCCATCAGCCGTCGCATCTCTTTTTCGATGCGGCCGAGATCCTGTTCGGTGAACGGACCATCCGGACGATCGAAGTCGTAATAAAATCCGTTTTCGATCGCAGGCCCGATGGTCACTTGCGTACCCGGGAAGAGCTTCTGAACGGCCTGCGCCATCACGTGTGACGTCGAGTGACGAATGACGTCGAGCGCCTCTTTGTCACCGCGGTGAATCACCGTGAGCGGGAGCTCCGGATCGATCGGCGTCATCAGGTCGATGACCTTGCCGCCGGCCTTCACGGCGATCGCTCCGTCGTCGAGTGTTCCTCGACGTTCGAGGACCTCGCGCGGCGTCTGGCGCGCCTCGCCGCTCATTGCGCGTGAACGAGCGCCGACGCTTGAGCGCACTCTTCACGAAGGGAACCGCGTGGCACGATGGGCTGCTTAACGCACTCCCGCCCCCTTGGGAAGGGTCGACTGCGACGATGACCGGCCCCGACAGCGCCGATTTCCGACGGTTTTCTGGGGTTTCCAGGGTTCCGCGGCGTAGGAGCGCGCGTTCAGTGACGCCGACGCCTCATGCTGCCGCTCGGTGCGGCCACGATGGTTCAGATGACCGCCACCAACACGCTCGTTCAGACCCTGACGCCCGACGCCTTGCGCGGCCGCGTCATGGCGATCGGGTTGATGATCTTCATGGGCTTCGCTCCCCGTCGGGTCGGTCATCGCCGACGGGTTGGCGACGGCCTTCGACCCCCGGCTTCCCGTTGTCGACGGCGTCGTCGCGTGTGCCCTCGGGGCGTTGGCGTTTCTGCGCCGAGCGCGGCTTTAGTGCCTATTTTCACAGCGTTTCCGTGAACTAACTGCGAAAATTGTAGGCGCGATTGGGATTGAACCAACGACCCCTACCGTGTCAAGGTAGTGCTCTACCACTGAGCTACGCGCCTGAATCGACTCGATAAACCGGGCGTCGGCGTGTACATCCAGCTCGGCCGTGTGTCAATTGGCCGAGACCGCGGGCGCGCCAGTCTCGAGCCCCCGGACGAGCGGCAGATGGGCAACCTCGCTTGCGCGGTACCCGGAAACCCGGTATTAGCCCGCCCCTCGGAGGCCCCTTGAATTTCGCGGTGTTTGCATTTCAGAACGTGCCGCCGGCGCCCGGTCGCGACACGCCTTCCGCGCCGATCGCGCACACGGAGCAACCCGCACACAGCGGCGACTCGGCCCCTGGGCAAGGCGGGATCTTCGGTTTCATGTTCCCGCTCCTGCTGGTGGGCATGCTCGTCTTCATCTTCTTTTCGAGCCGCTCGCAGAACAAGAAGCAAGAGGCGACGCTCTCCTCGCTCAAGAAGGGCGATCGCGTGTTGACGCAGAGCGGGCTCGTCGGGCGTCTCGTCGAGATCGAGCCGCGTTACGCTAAGCTCGAGATTGCTCCCGGCGTCAAAGTCCAGGTGCTCCGGACGAGCATCTCCGGCCGCGACACGGACGAAGCAACCACGAGCAAGGACAAGGACAAGCCCGAGTCTTTGCCCGAGAAGAAGTAGGCCGGTCTCGCCGTGGTCGACACCGTTCTCCAATACGTTTTCGCCGGGTTCTCCGCGCTGCTCCTCGGGTGGGGTTACGTACAGCGGGTGCGCCGGGTTCCGTTCTTCATCGGCGCGCTCTTCGCGGGCGCCGCCGCGCTCGCCGCCCACTACGACGCGTTCTGGCCGATGGCGGTGCTCGCCATCATTTCTCTCTGGGGATTCGTCGGAGGCCTGCCGTTCGTCGATCTGAATTGGCGCATGCGCTTCAGCACGGTGATGACCGTGGGCGCCGTGGCGTTCCTGGCGATCTGGCCGTCGCTCGACGTCATGACCAACGGCAAGATCCCTTGCCCCCGCTACGTCGAAGAGCACGTGAATTTCCGGCTCGTCGCCGGGCTCGATCTCCGCGGCGGTATGCGGCTCGTCTACACCGTCGACGTGGACGAAGCGATCCGCGACAAGCGCGACCGCTACTACGAAGACATGCAGGTCGAGCTCGCGAAGATCTTCGGGATCCACTCGGGCGACGCGCGACCGACCGAGGCCGAGTACGCGAAGCTTCGCGAAAAGGTGAACATCGTCGCGCCGCGTGACGAAGTAGGGCGCATCCGACTCGAAGTGAAGGACACGGCCGACGCCGGCAAAATCGACGCGCGCTTCCTCGATCAGTTTCGCGGCGACCTCGCGTTCTCGCGCAGCGGCGACGGACGTTCGTTCGATTTCCGGATCAAAGAAAGCGTCGAGAGCCAGATCCGCGACCGCGCGGTCACCCAGGCCAAGGACATCGTTCACCGCCGGATCGACGAGCTCGGCCTTCGCGAGGCCAGCGTGTCGACGCGCGACGAGGACATCATCGTCGAAGTGCCGGGCGAGGACGAGGCGAGCTTCCGCAACATCCGCGACATCATCAGCCAGACGGCTCGCCTCGAGTTCAAGCTCCTCGACGACGACACCGACTTCTTCGGTCCGATCGCGCGGAAGGCCGCGCCGGACAGCTTGCCCGAGGGCCTCCGGTTCGAGCGCGAGAGCGTCCCCGTCGGATTGGACGATCAGAAAGACCCGCGCACGAAGGCGAATTCGTACGCCTTCATCAAGCGCGGTGACAAAGAGACGAGCCAACAAACCCTCGCTCGCCTGAAGGAATGGATCGCGACGCTCGACGTGCCGCCCGATCGCGAAATCGGCTACGAGCTCGTTTACGACACCGATCCCGCGACCTTGAAGGAGACCGAATCCGGCTGGCGTACGTTCTTCTTGAAGAGCCGCGCGGAGATCACCGGCGATCTCATTCGCGACGCGCAAGCGGTACCCGACCAGAGCCAGGGCAGCTTCGGGCAGTGGCACGTCGCGCTCACCTTCACCGACCAGGGCGGTCGCATTTTCGAACGCATCACCGGCGAGAACGTCAAGCGCCGGTTCGCGATCATCCTCGACAAGCGCGTCGAGAGTGCGCCGGTCATCCAGACCCGGATCCCCGGCGGTCACGCGACGATCACCCTCGGCTCGAACGATCCGGAAATTCAGCTCCGCGACGCGCGAAAGCTCGAGCTCGTGCTGCGGTCAGGCGCACTCCCCGCGCCGATCACGCCGTCGAACGAGCAGCACATCGGGCCGTCGCTCGGCCGCGACGCGATCCGCCTCGCGGTTCAAGGCGCGCTCGCGGGCAGCGTCCTCGTGCTCGTGTTCATGGTGTTTTATTACCATCGCGCGGGGCTCATCGCCGATCTCGCCGTCGCGATGAACCTGTTCTTGCAGCTCGCGGTGCTCGCCTCGTTCAACGCGTCGATGACGTTGCCCGGCATCGCGGGGCTCGCGCTCACGATCGGCATGAGCGTCGATTCGAACGTCCTCATCAACGAACGTATTCGCGACGAATTGCGCGCGGGGAAGAGCCCGCGAACCGCGGTCGAGATCGGCTATGCGCGCGCTCTCTCGGCGATCATCGACGGCCACGTCACGACCATCATTTCGGGCATCGTGCTCGCGCAATTCGGAACGGGACCCATCAAGGGGTTCGCGGTCACGCTCATCGTCGGCGTCATCGCCAGCATCTTCACCGGCGTCATGGTGACCCGCGTCATGTTCGATTTCTGGGTGCGTAACCTCGATCGCGCCGCCAAGCTGGACGTCGGTTAACGACGGAACGTCGCCATGCAGTTTTTTCCCGTCGGTAAAGTTTACGACTTCATGGGCGCTCGGCGCCTGTTCGCGATCATCAGCTTCAGCGTGACGTTCGCGGCCGCGGTGCTCATCTTCGTGAAGCCGGGTCCCGAGCTCGGCACCGACTTCAAGGGCGGCACCGAGGTCGAGGTCGACTTCAAGCAAACGACCGAGATCGCCGACATCCGGAACGCGGTCGTGGCAGCCGGGTTTTCGCAGCCCGAGGTGATCCGCGTCACGGAAAACAAGGCTCGAAACCGCTACCTCATTCGCGTTCAAGAGGTCTCCACGATCAGCGCCGTGAAGCAGGCCGAGATCGCCAAAGCTCTCTGCGTCGGAGAGAACCTCTCGCCCACGGATTGCCCGGACGAGAAGCGCGGCGCCGAGCTCAAGGTGAGCCCGGGCGGCGACAAAATCGCCGTTCGGTATCGCGACACGCCGGACCTCGCCTGGATCCGCGAGCGCATGGCGGCCGTCCCCGGCGTGGCGTTGCGCGACGGCGACAACAACCCGACCGTGCAGAACGCGCGCGACAACCGCGTCGAGATCGCGCTGAAGAGCAAAGGCGACCAGCTCCTCGACGGCTTGCGAACGAAGCTCGGCGACGACCGGGTGCCGGCGACCGCGCTGCGCGTCGAGTGGATCGGTCCGAAAGCGGGCGCGCAGCTCCGCGATTCGGCGTTGAAGAGCATCGCGATCGCGCTGGTGTTCATCATGGTTTACATCGCGCTCCGGTTCGATCTCCGGTTCGCGCCCGGCGCCGTCATCTCGCTGGCCCACGACGCGCTCGGCACGCTCGGCGTGCTCGTCGCGATGCACCGCGAGATCAACCTGACGACGGTCGCCGCGATCCTCACCATCGTCGGCTATTCGCTCAACGAGACAGTGGTGGTGCTCGACCGCATCCGCGAGGTGATGCGCAAATACAAGCGCCTGTCGACGTCCGAAATCATCGACATGTCGATCAACGCCGTGCTGCCGCGCAC